>JBGPYI010000113.1:0-7135 GCA_041493175.1 Gaiellaceae bacterium
GCATCGATCCCGCGCAGCAATCGATCGGGCTCGTCACGCCGTCGCAGTTGTCACGCGGCCGCTTCTTCTCGAAGTCCGGTGGACATGAGGCGCTCGTCTCGGCCGCGTACGCGAAACGCAAGTCCTTGAAGCTCGACTCGACGCTCGACCTGAACGGAACGAGGTTCAAGATCATCGGACTCGTAAGTCCGCCCCTCGGCGGTCAGACCGCGGACGTCTACATCCCGCTCGCGCAGCTGCAGAAGCTGGCGAGCCAGAACGGGCTTGCGAACGTCGTCCTCGTCCGCGCGACGAGCAGCTCCGACGTCGCCAACGTGCAGAAGGAGATCGAGCAGGCGCTCGGCTCGGGGGCGCAGGTCGCAAGCGCGAAGCAGGTCACTGCGTCGATCAACGGCTCGCTCGTGGACGCGGCGAACCTCTCGCACGACCTTGGGCTCGTGCTCGCAATCATTGCTGCCGTCGCAGCGTTCCTCGTTGCAGCGCTGTTGACGCTGTCGTCGATCGGCAAGCGCGTTCGTGAGATTGGGACGCTGAAGGCGCTCGGCTGGTCGCAGCGGCTCGTCGTCCGACAGGTTCTCGGCGAGTGCCTCGCCACCGGGGTCGCCGGCGGCCTCGTCGGCGTTGTCCTCGGCGTGCTCGCGGCCGCTGCTATCGGCGCGTTCGGCCCAAGCCTCTCGGCGAGCTCTACGACCGGCGCGGCCGGCGCCAACGACGTCCTCGGACTCGGCCAAGCGCTTGCTCGCACGGCGTCGACGTCCGTTTCCTTAACGGCGCCTTTGAGCCTTTCCCTGCTCCTCTTCGGTTTCGCACTTGCGCTCGCAGGCGGACTGATCGCCGGCGGGGCCGGAGCGCTGCGTGCCGCGCGACTGCGTCCTGCCGATGCGTTGAGGCAGATGGAATGACGGGTGATCTCCTCTACGACGTCCGCAACGCGACCCGACGCTTTCGGCGCGGGGACGCGACGATCAACGCGCTCGGCGGCATCGACCTGGCGATCGAGCACGGAGAGATCCTCGCGCTCGTCGGCCCGAGCGGCTCCGGCAAGACGACGCTGCTACAGCTGCTGGGCGCGCTCGACCGTCCGACGTCGGGGCAGATCTTCTTCGAGGACCGCGACCTGAACACTCTCGGCGACAACGAGCTCGCAGACCTCCGCTTGCGCGCGTTCGGCTTCGTCTTCCAGACGTTCAATCTCATTCCGACGTTGAACGCGCTGCAAAACGTCGAAGCGAAGCTCGCGCCCACGGGAATACCCGAAGACGAGCTCCGAGCCCGATCGCTTGCACTTCTCGAGGAAGTGGGCTTGAGCGACCGCGCCGACCATCTCCCTTCGCAGCTCTCTGGCGGAGAACAGCAGCGCGTCGCAATCGCGCGTGCATTGTCCACCGAGCCGCGCGTCGTGCTTGCAGACGAGCCAACCGGGAATCTTGACTCGCGCACAGGCACGGAGGTCGTCGACCTGCTCACTTCGCTCTCGGAGGAGCGGAGACACACGGTGATCCTCGTCACGCACGATGCCGAGATCGCGGAGAAAGCGCACCGTTCGATCCGGATGCAGGACGGGCGGCTGCTCGAGCCCACGCTCGCCTAGAAGCACGTCGGGCGGGCGCTTCGCGCTAGGTACGGTCGTGATGGTGGGAACCGCGATCGGTCAAGCTGCTGGGCAAGCCAGCCTGCGGGCAGCCGAGTCGCTCATCCTCGAACGCGGCGCCGTAAACCTCGACGAAGTCGAAGCTGCCGGTGGGCAACTTCAAGATCGACCATTCCGGATCGCTGCGAAGCGACTCCAACCCGAGCACATCACGGAAGAACGCTTCCGTCGCCGGCACGTCTTGCGCCCGCGTCCCCACGAACCCGATCCTGCACACTCGCATCTGACGCACGCTATCCCGACCGAGAGCGCCGACCCAAGTATTCCCGGGTGTCTCCTGATCGGCAGTCAGCGCCTTGACGGCGCCGTTCGTAAGCGGATCGTGGGGGTAAAGCGCGGGTTCGAGTCCCGTCGCTCCCGCTCCTCTCGTCGGAAGTCCGCCCCGCTTCGCGGGCCATGATGACTTCCGACGATTCGCGTTTCAATTCCGGCCGAAGTAGCCGCGGCCGCACATGCCGCCCCGCGGCGGCGAATGGGAACAAGCTCCTTCGGAGGAGTATCCTCCGCTTCCATCAAGACCTGGGTCGGCTTGTCGCTTGTTGGACTCGCGCTCGTGCTCCCTGCCTCGCCTGGGTCCGCGCACGCGCTCGACTTCGCGCCTTGCGGCGAGCCGGACGGCATCCTCTGCGCCACGATCACCGTCCCGCTCGACCGGAGCGGCAAGATTCCCGGGAGCATCGGCATCTTCATCCACAAGAAGCCGGCGACCTCGGGCAAGAGCAGCGGCGCACTCTTCTACCTCGTCGGCGGGCCGGGCGTATCCGGCACCGCAGGCACGGCGGACGTCGCCGCAGCCCTTGGCCCCGAACTGGAGACGCGCGACCTGTACGTGATGGACTACCGAGGCGTCGGCCTGTCGGGAGCGCTCGGCTGTCCCTTCCCGACGCCGATGGAAGCCGACTGGCGTCGCTGCGCCGACGAGCTGGGACCGGCCCGCCATCTCTACACCATGCGCGAGGTCGCCGAGGACATCGAGGATGTGCGGCGCGCGCTCGGCCTGGGCCGGATCTCGATCTTCGCCGAGTCGTACGGGACGAAGTACGGCCAGGCTTATGCGCTCCGCTACGGCGACCACATCGACCGGCTCGTGCTCGATTCGATCATCCCTCTGAACGGCTGGGATGCGCTCGACTTGCCGCAGTGGCGCGCGCTCGGCCGCATCCTTCGCGAGATCTGCACGGCCGGACGCTGCCGCGGCATCACACGCGACCCGCTCACCGACGTCGCCTCGCTGGCCAAGCGGGCGCTGAAGAAGCCCTTCGTCGTCTCCTACGTGAACGCGAACGGGACCGTTGTTCGGCACACGTTCAACTGGAGGTACGACTTCTGGCACATCTTCTACTCCGATCTGTCGATGGAAGACCACGTCCTGCGCGCCCGCTGGCCGTCAGCGGTCCGCTCGGCTCTCGCGGGCGACACCTACCCGCTGGGGCGCCTGCTCGCCCCGGACCTAGAGGCGTTGGGGGCCCACGGGTCGTCCGAGTTCAACGCCATGGCCTGGCACGCGACGAAATGCGAGGAGCTTGCCTCTGAGCCGTGGCGGGGAATCACGGGCTTCGAGCAGCGGGTAAAAGCGCTCATCGATGCCGTCGGCGCGCTGCCGGCCGACACGGCCTATCCACTTCCTCGCGACCTCATCGTCTACGCCCCTGACGCGGTCAGCTGCATCAACTGGCCCGAGGCTTCTGCGCCCCCAGTCATCCAGCCGCGGACACGGTTCACCGGTCCGACGCTGATCGTCAGCAGTACCCAGGACACGCGCACCCCGCTCGAGGATGCCCGCACGGCGACCACGTTGTTCCCGGGCAGCACGTTCCTCACGATCCCGGACATGGGTCATGTCGCCTCGGCCCAGCAGCGGACGCCGAAGTGCGCGTTGACCGCGCTGGACGACTTCTTCGCGGGCCGGTCGGTCGGCACCTGCCCGGCGACGGTCGAGCCGCTGTTCCCGCCCGCGCCCGTGGCGCCGGCCTCGCTCGCCAAGGTCCAGCCGTGGCCTGGCATCGGCGGAACCCGCGGCAAGACGCTGCGCTCAGCGCTCGAGACCGTGCTCGACGTGCGCTACACCGCCTACTCCGCACTAGCCCAGGTCGGGCTTCGCGGCGGCACGTTGACAAAGTCGTCCACGAGCATCACGCGAAATGGACGTCCAGCCTCCCTCCTCGGCAAGGTGACCCTGAAGCGCATCGTGTACGTGCCGGGCGTCGTGGTCAGCGGTGTAGTGGACGGGCCGAGTGGGACCGGGACGATCACGATTGCCGGGTCTTTTGCACGTGGCAAGCTGACGATCGCAAACGGTCGAGTCACGGGGCGGCTCGCCGGCAAGCCCGTCACGGTCACCTACAAGCCGCTACTCCTCGGGGTGCTGAACCGGCGGTAATGCGGAGGTAAACGCCTCGAGCTCTCTCCCGCGCGAATCCGCCCCTCGCCTACGCGAGGGGCGGGGATGATCCGCGCGGACTTCCGAGCCTGTCGCTCGGTTTAGGCGGGTGGCGCGGGCGGCGGGGGTGGCGGCGGGGTCGCCTGGGCCGGGGCCGCGGGCGACTCCTTGTACTTCAGCCAGCCTCCGGCCGCGATCACGACCGCGAGAACGAGCCCGATCCAGGCGGGCCAATGGCGTGCCTCGTTCGCCACGAGGAACTTGATGATCGTGGCGAGCGCCGTCGCGCCGGCGAGTGCGACCGAGATGAGCACAGCCGAGACGGGCAGCTCAATCTGCTTCGTAAGGCCGGCGATCTGGAGCCCTTCCCAGGCGATCAGCGCGATGACCAGCAGTCCCATCAGGACACCGATTCCGTGCCACCCGCTCACGCTCCCGCAGACGTGGAACCCGGGTGTGCTGACACAGATCTGCTGCCAGCTGAGAAATGTGTCGATGAAGAGGATGATGCCGCCGATGAGTAGGACCTTGGTCCCCTTGCTGAGTCCAGCCCAATTCATGTGCAACGCCTTTCGGATTGATGGATCGTTATAAGCAGACGGCTGAATCTAGTCCGTGGGACCGTTCCCGTCTAGAGGTCGAGCTCCTCCGAGGAAGAAGTCAGCCGGTGGCGTCCTCGCCGGCGGCTAGAACACGCACGATCTCGAGCCTGTCATCGAGCACGACGACGTCCGCGGCTGACCCGGGCTCGAGCCTCCCAAGCTCAGGACGGCCGCTGATCCGCGCGGGAACCTCAGTCGCCGCAGCGAGAGCTCCTTCCACCGGTGCGCCGAGAGCAACGAGATTTCGCACCGCTTCGATCATCGGCACCGTGCTGCCCGCGAGGACGCGGTCGGCGCGCCGCGCTACGCCGTTCTCGACCTTGACGTCGACACCGGCGAGCCGGTAGTTGCCGTCTCCTGCACCGGCCGCTGAAATCGCGTCGGTCACAAGCGCCACGCGACCGCCGGCAGCCTGCCACACAAGACGTGCAGTGTCGTCCGCGAGATGCACTCCGTCGAGGATTACCTGCACGACGACATCGCCCGTCATCAACGCCGCACCGGCGAGCCCCGGCTCGCGCGCAGCGAATGGACGCATTGCGTTGAAGATGTGCGTCACCGTTTTCGCTCCGCGCGCGAAGGCCTCCCGTGCTTCCACGGCCGTGGCGTTGGAATGACCGCAAGACACGGTTACGCCTCGCTCTCGGAGTAGATCCATCAATTCGTAAGCGCCGGGAAGCTCGGGCGCAAGCGTGACCTGGCTCACCGGCCCAGCATCGAGAAGCCGCCGTAGCAGCTCGCAATCCGGGTCACTCCTCGACTCCGCCGGATGCGCCCCGAGCCGTTCCGGCGCGATGAACGGCCCCTCGAGATGCGCGCCGATGATGTGCGGAGCGGAACCATTCTGTGTGACCTCGTGCAGCGCCGCCGTCAACTCGTCCTCCGGCGAGGTGATGAACGTCGGCTGGTACGCGGTCACGCCGCCCTCGAGCAACGCTTCGCCCGCTTTCCGGTAACCCTCCGAATCGGCCGAGAAGAAATCGACGCCCGCGAACCCGTTGACCTGCAGGTCGACGAAGCCCGGGGTTGCGATCCCGGTTCCGTTCGCCGAGCTCAGCCCTACGCGCGCGACGCGACCGTCTGCAATCTCGACGTCGCCGGGAACGAGCTCGCCCTCGACGAGCGCGGCCTCCACTCCCAGCCGCATCGCGGGGCCTAACCGAGCAGGTGCTTCTCGAGCCACTCGGCGGCCAGGCCGTACGCCTTCAGCTCGTTCGGGCGCTTCGTGAACCCATGGCCTTCGTCGTCGAACACGACGTACTCCACTTCGCGGCCCAGTGACTGCAGCTTCTCGACCAGCTGATCCGACTCGCCCTTGACGACGCGCGGATCCGTTGCACCCTGGATCACGAGCAGCGGCGCCTCCACGTTCTCGACGTACGTGATCGGCGAGCGCTCCATGAGGAAGTCTGCTTCCGTCTCCGGGTCTCCGACGAAGCGCGCGATGAACCGCTTCCACGTCGGCGGCACCGCCTTTGCGAACGTGACGAGGTTCGACGGACCGAAGATGTCCACCGCGGCCGCCCAGTACTGCGGCAGGCGCGTCACGCACGTCAGCACGGCGAAGCCGCCGTAGGAGCCGCCGTACACGCCGATCCGGTCCGGCTTCACCCAATCCTGGCCGCGCAGCCATTTGACGGCGTGCTCCCAGTCCTGCATGTCGCCGCCGCCCCAGTCACGCTGGACGAGCCGCTGGTACGACTTGCCGTAGCCCGTCGAGCCTCGGATGTTCGTCGCAAGCACTGCGATGCCGCGCGAGAGCAGGTACTGGTACAGCGGCTGGTAGACCGGCTTCTCCTGCGCCTCCGGCCCGCCGTGAATCGACAGGACGACCGGCACCTTGCCCTCAACGTTCGGGCGATAGAGCCAGGCGGGAATCTCGCGCCCGTCGAAGGTCGGATAGCTCACGAGCTCGACGTCGACGAGATCGTCTTCGTACAGCCCGCCCAAGCGACTGTCGGTGACCGGAGTGGCCTTGCCGGTGGCGGTCTCGACGACCCAGGCCTCGGGCGGCCGCCGTGGGGTCGAGAGGATCAGAGCTGCGTGCGCGCCGTCGGGGGAGAGCGCAAGTGGCGGCTCCGCACCCGTCAAGTGTGGACGCGAGCCGGCCGGCAGGTCCGGCTCCGGAAGGTCCTGGCCGGTCTCGAGGTCCCGGAGACGCAGGCGGTCGTAGCCCTTGTCGTTCACCAGCCAGGCCAGCACACGACCGTCGGTCGACATCGTCACGTCGTCGGCGTCGTGCGTCGGCTCCTCGACCCACTCGTAACGATCCGAGGCGAGGTCGTAGAACGCAAGCCCGCGGAACTCGCTGCCGGCATCCGTGAGCATGTAGAAGCCGGAGCCGTCCGGTGCCCACGGGCCGGGGAAGAAGATCGCGTCGTCGTCGTGCGGCGTGAGCTCGCGCGTTTCCCCGGTCTCGAGGTCGACCAGGTGAATCGACGCATCGCTGTTGTTCCGGAAGTCGAGCGCCAGCAGCTTCGACCCGTCCGGAGAGAAACGCCC
>JBGPYI010000003.1:0-25821 GCA_041493175.1 Gaiellaceae bacterium
CGCTTCTTCGCGGTGCTGCGCTTCTTGGCGGTGCTGCGCTTCTTCGCGGTGCTGCGCTTCTTGGCGCTGCTGCGCTTCTTGGCGGTGCCGCGCTTCTTGGCCGTGCTGCGCTTCTTCGCGGTGCCGCGGCGCTTGGCGGTGCTGCGCTTCTTGGTGGTGCTGCGCTTCTTCGCGGTGCTGCGCTTCTTCGTCGTGCTGCGCTTCTTCGCTGTGCTCCGCTTGCGCGAAGCGGTCTTACGCTTGCGGGTCCCCGTGGACTTTTTGGCCGCCGTCTTGCGCTTGGCCGTCGACCGCTTCTTGCGCCGTCCGCGGCTCGAGGACTGCACCTTGGAGATGCCTTCCTCCTCCTGCTGCTGCTGCTCTTCGACCTGGGGCTCCTGGCCCACCAGGCTCTCCTGCGGCTGTTCGTCTTCCACCTGCCTTGGGAACTGCCCTTCTTCGATGCTTGACATCTGCCCTCCTGATTCGGAGATTTCCTTTACGAGCTGACCCGTCTGCCTGTCGTCATCCTTCTCGCGCGATATCTAGCTTGCGCAACGACTCCGACGAGCCTTGATGCTTTGGCCATCATTCGCAGCGCCTCGTCCAGATCCTGCTGTGGATCGTGGTGATGAACTGCTTCGACGCCACGTCGCGAACCTTCACCTGATCGGGGTCTCTCCCCTCTGCTGCGACCCGTGTCGCGATATCGCGGTCGGTCAGCATCCCGATCAACCTGTCAGCCTCGACGATCGGTGCGAGGCCGACATCCTCCTCCAGCATCATCTTCGCGGCGTACGCAACGGATTTCTCTGCGTCGATGGTGCATGGATTGGAGGTCATGACGTCTCGTATGTTTTGAGGCATCTCTCCTCCTAGCAGTTTGAATCGCGCGTTGCGTACCCCGCACGATTCCCTACGAAACAATGAAAATACAACACGTGTCGTACGGACAACGTATCCGCGATCTCGCATTGTCGTTTCCGGAGACATATGAAGACTCGCCTTGGGGGCATCCGGTTTTCAAGGTTGGCGACAACAAGATGTTCGCAGCAATGTCGGACGGAGATGATCCGGTTTCGCTGACGGTGAAGCTCACGGCGGAAGAACGTGAAATTGCGCTGCATTTCCCGCATGTCAGCGTTGCGCGGTACGTCGGCCGCTACGGATGGGTCACCACGGCGGTCTCCGACGAGGAGACGCTCGAAAGTGCGCTGGAATGGCTCCGAGAGAGCTACTGGCTCAAGGCGCCGGCAAGGCTGCGAAGTGCGGTGGAAGAGACTTGACAATTCTCGCGGGGCACTCGCGCAGGCACCTCAGTCGGCCCCCGGATCGTCGTCGGACGGCTGCTCCTTGTCGGTCGGATCCGGCACGGGTGACTCGTCGACTTCGTCGTTTCGATCGTTCTCACGTGGGTGTTCCCTATCCTGTTCTGTCATGAAGGTCGTTCTACCCGACAGCTCGGAACTCGAACTTCCCGCAGGCGCCACCGGGCTGGACGCCGCGCGGGCGATCGGGCCGAAGCTCGCTGACGAGGCCGTCCTCGTCCGTGCGAACGGGCAGGTTCAGGATCTGCGGCTGCCGCTCGAGGACGGCCAGCCGATCCAGATCCTGACGACACGGGACAAGGACGACCCCGACGCGCTCTCCGTTCTGCGGCACTCCTCCGCACATCTCCTCGCCGAGGCTGTGCGCCGCCTCTATCCCGGCGTGAAGGTCGCGATCGGCCCGCCGATCGAGAACGGGTTCTACTACGACTTCGAATTCCCGGAGCCGATCCGCGACGAGGACCTGCCGAAGATCGAGGAAGAGATCCGCCGCGAGCTCGCCGAGGGACGTGAGTGGACGCGCGAGGAGGTCTCCGCCGACGAGGCGCGCCGTCGCTTCGAGGCAGAGGGCGAGCCGTACAAGGTCGAGCTCGTCGGAACGGCGGAGGGCCCGATCTCCTTCTACACGCAAGGCGAGTTCACGGACCTCTGCCGTGGCCCGCACCTGCAGGACTCGCGGCCGATCAAGGCGATCAAGCTCACCAGCCTCGCCGGCGCTTATTGGCGCGGAGACGAGAACAACACGCAGCTGACGCGCATCTACGGGACGGCGTTCTACTCCCAGCCCGATCTCGACGCCTACCTCGAGCGGCTGGAAGAGGCGCGCCGGCGCGACCATCGCAAGCTCGGCCCGCAGCTCGACCTCTTCCACCTCGCCGAGAACTCGCCCGGCTCGCCGTTCTGGCACCCGAAGGGCATGGTGATCTGGAACGAGCTGGAGGACTTGCGCCGGCGTGAGAACGCGAAGCGCGGCTACGTCGAGGTGAAGACGCCGCTCCTCTACGACATCGATACGTACATCACTTCGGGGCACTACGAGAACTACGAGCAGAACATGTTCTTCGTCAAGAGCCACGAGGACGAGAAGACGCTGGCCCTGAAGCCGATGAACTGCCCGGGCCACATGCTCCTCTTCGGCAGCCGCCGGCGGAGTTACCGCGAGCTGCCGCTGCGCTACGCGGAGTCGTCCACGCTGCACAGGGATGAGCGCGGCGGGACCCTGCACGGCCTCCTGCGCGTCAAGCACATCACCCAGGACGACGCCCACGTCTTCGTGACGGAAGAGCAGATCCAGGACGAGATCGCCGGAATGGTCGAGTACGCACGCTACCTCTACGACCTGTTCGGCGTGACGGCGCGCGCCGAGCTCTCGACGCGGCCGGAGAACCGCCTGGGCACGGACGAGCAGTGGGACCGCGCAGAGGCAGCTCTAGAGGCCGCTTTGACCCGGCACGAAATGGACTACGTCATCAGCCCCGGCGAGGGAACCTTCTACGGCCCGAAGATCGATCTGCACATGACGGACTCACTCGGACGGTCGTGGCAGATGGGGACGATCCAGCTCGACTACCAGATGCCGGCGCGGTTCGGGCTGACCTATTTCGGGGCCGACAACGCGGAACACGATCCGGTCGTGATCCACCGTGCGCTGCTCGGGTCGCTCGAGCGTTTCACCGGGATCCTGATCGAGCACTACGCCGGGGCGTTCCCGTTCTGGCTGGCGCCGGTGCAGATCCGGATCATCCCGGTCGGCGAGGATCACCGCGAGGCGGCCCGCTCGCTGAAGGAGAAGCGATTGGGGGACTATCGGGTCGAGATCGACGAGCGGGACGAGACCGTGGGCAAGCGCATCCGGGACGCCGAGGTCGAGAAGATCCCCTACGTGATCGTCTACGGGGACAAGGAATCCGACGAGTCCCTGGCCGTGCGGAAGCGGGGCGGGGAGCAGTCGACCCTCAGCCTGGACGGCCTCCGTGCCGAAATCTCAGAGGTTGCTACCCTGTAGGCCTGCAAGCAGGAGCGCCCACGTTCCTCACCTCGCGAGCTTGAGCTCAGCGTGGTTCAACCGAGTCGCAAGGACGAGGATTTTGGGCCGCTGCGTGCAGCGGCTTTGTTGTTTTACAGAAAGGATTGAACGTAGCTTGGTGATAGCCCTTTGAGGCCAAGGCGTACCGTAGAACCGCCCTCGAGGCCCGCTCCGCAGACACGGATCAACGACTACATCCGCGCCTCGCGGGTCAGGTTGATCGATGACGACGGCTCGCAGCTCGGGATCAAGCCCACGAAGGAAGCGATGCAGTACGCCTTCGACAAGGGGCTCGACCTTGTGGAGGTTGCCTCCCAGGCCGACCCGCCTGTGGCCCGCGTGATGGACTACGGGAAGTACCGGTACGAGCTGGAGCAGAAGGCCAAGCTCGCCCGCAAGCACCAGACGCAGATCAACGTCAAGGAGATCAAGCTCAGGCCGAAGATCGGGGTTCACGACTACAACACGAAAAAAGGTCACGTCGAGCGTTTTCTGAACCAGCGCGCCAAGGTGAAGGTGACGATCATGTTCAGAGGCCGCGAGACCACCCATCCCGAGCGCGGCCGCGATCTGCTGATGCGGCTCGCGGAGGACGTCCAGGAGATCGGGATGGTGGAATCGCAGCCGCTGCTCGACGGGAGGAACATGACGATGGTGCTGGCGCCGACGAAGAATGCAGGAGTCAAGAGAGATGCCGAAAACGAAAACATCGAGCAGCGCGAAGAAGCGGTTTAAGGTCACCGGCAGCGGCAAGCTGCTGCGCCGCCGCGCGATGAAGAGCCACAACCTGACGAAGAAGACCTCGAAGGTGAAGCGGCGCTTCAGCAAGGACCAGCCGGTGGCGGAGGCCAACGTGCGCGCTCTGAAGCAGATGCTCGGCAAACGGGCGAGGCGGTCCTAGTGCCCCGCGTCAAGCGTTCCGTCGCCTCCCGCAAGAAGCGGCGCAAGGTTCTCGACCAGGCCAAGGGCTACTGGGGGCTGAAGAAGTCCTCGTACCGCTACGCGAAGGAGCAGGTCGACCACTCGCTCACCTACGCGTACCGCGACCGCAAGAACAAGAAGCGGACGTTTCGCCGCCTCTGGATCATGCGGATCAATGCAGCCGCACGCGCGAACGGCCTCTCGTACAACCAGTTCGTCGCGGGACTGAAGGAGGCGGAGATCGAGCTCGACCGCAAGGTGCTCGCCGATCTCGCCGTCAGCGATCCGCAGGCCTTCGGCGCGATCGCTGAGAAGGCGAAGTCCGCGCTACAAAGCTCAGCTAGCTGAAGCTTCTGATCGGGTCGTTCCGAGACGCTCAGCTAAACGGTGGCGCGCGCGAAGCCCGCGCCACCTCCTATAGCGGCGTCGCAAGACGACGCCGCTGGAGATGGTGGGCGTGATCAGCTCTCGCGAGAACGAGAAGCTCAAGCTCGTCCGGAAGCTGCACGACCGCAGCTGGCGCGACAAGCTCGGGCTCTTCGTCGCGGAGGGTGAGGATCTTCTGGAGGCGGCGCTCGACGCCGGGATCGAGCCGGTCGAGATGCTCGTCGCCGGAGAGAACGTCGAGCCGGTACTCCTTGCGGAGGTCTCGACGCTGGGCCACCCGCCGAGAGTGATCGGGGTCTTCCGGCGCGACGATCTGCCACGCCCAGCTCTTCTGCCGAACGTCGGCCTGGCGCTCTGGCACGTCGGGGATCCGGGGAACGTCGGCACGCTCATCCGTTCGGCCCATGCGCTCGGGCCTGCGTTCGTCGCTCTGTCGGAGGGATCCGCAGACCCAACGGCCCCCAAAGCGTTGCGAGCCTCGATGGGCGCGCTCTTTCGTGTGCCGCTGCTCGGGTTCGACGAACCATCGGGTCATCGCGTCGCGCTCGTCGCGCACGGAGGTGTCCCGTTGGCGGAGCTCGACCTGCCCGGCCCGGTGACATTCGTTTTGGGAGCAGAACGCGAAGGGCTCCCCGAGGACGTCCTCGCGACCTGCGAGGAGCGCGCGACGATCCCACTCGCGCCGGGCTCCGAATCCCTGAACGTCGCGACGGCCGGTGCGATCGCGCTCTACGAGCTCAGGCGGCGCGGCGGGTGACCCAGACCGTGTCCTCGGCGCCCTTGTAGGGGCTGCGGTCGAACCAGCCGTAGCACGCTTCCACCTCGAAGCCGGCTTGCTCCAGCAGTGCGCTCCACTCGTCGGGCGAGAGCCAGGCGAGAGCCATCGTCGTTTCGCCGCTCTCGCCACGGACGGTGAGCGTGAGCGTCCGCTCCTGCTCGTTCCAGGACGCGCGCTCGAAGATCCCGGGCTCGCGCTCGAGCCACCGCTCGTGCGTGTCGGCGATGTCCTTTGCGCCGGGCGTGAAGACGTCGAAGACGAAGTGGCCGCCCGGCAGCAGGAGGCGTCGCACGCTCTCGAGCACGCTGCGGCGGTCCTCGTCCGTGTGCATGTGCAGCAGCGAGCGGAATGGGCAGATCACGAGTGGCACGCGCTCGCTTACCGGCGGCTCCCGTAGATCGCCGACCCGCAGGTCGAGCTCTACGCCCGCGAGCGCGGCACGGCGGGCGCACACGTCCAGCATCCCGCGCGAGGAATCGATCCCGATGACGCGGATCCCCTCCGCGGCAAGCGGCACGGCGATCCGCCCCGTGCCCACTCCGAGCTCGACGACCGGTCCGCCCGAGCGGCGCGCCTCGTCGAGGTAGAAGCCGACGTCCTCCACGACGCTGGCGCTCCAGGGGTCGTACAGCTCCGCTATCGCGTCGTAACTGCTCAAAAGCTAGATTCGCCCTGTGGACTGGGAGGAGTACGCGAGCACGGCTCTGAAGAGTTTTGCGGAAGCGGGGACCCCCGAGGAGCTTGCGGCGGCTCATACCGGGGCGCTCGGCCGCAAGAGCGAGCTGAAGAGAGCTCTCCGGGAGGTGCGGGACCGCGAGACCGGCATGACGCTGAACGCGGTTCGAGAGCGGCTGGAAGTCGCGTTCGAGACGCGACGGTCAGAGCTCGAGCGGGCCGAGCTCGACGAGCGCCTGGCCGACGACTCCCTCGACGTGACGCTCCCCGGCGAGGAGATCCCCCTCGGCCAGCTCCACCCGACGACGCAGATCCGCCGCATCGTCGAGGACGCGTTCCTCGGCCTCGGCTACGAGATTCGCGCCGACCGCGAGGTGGAGACGGTCGAGTACAACTTCGACAAGCTCGGCTTCCCCCCGACGCATTCGAGCCGCTCGCCACGCGACACCTTCTTCCTCTCCGACGAGGTCGTGCTCCGCACCGAGACGTCGCCGTCGCAGATCCACCATTTGGAGGAGCGCGAGCCGCCGGTCTACATGGTCTCGATCGGCCGCGTCTACCGGCGCGACGCGATCACGCCGACCAGGTTCCCCATCTTCCACCAGTTCGAGGGCCTCGCCGTCGACCGTGGTCTGACGCTTGCGGACCTCAAGGGCACGCTGCGGCACGTGATGCGCGCGCTGTTCGGCGACGACCGCGCCGTCCGCTTCCGCACGCACTTCTTCCCGTTCACGGAGCCGTCGATCGAGCCGGACATCTCCTGCGGCATCTGCAGCGGCAAGGGCTGCCGCACATGCAAGTACTCGGGCTGGATCGAGCTCGGCGGCGCAGGCATGGTCGATCCCGTCGTGTTCGAGAACGTCGGCCTCGACTCCGAGGAGTGGAGCGGGTTCGCGTTCGGCTGCGGCCTCGAGCGTAGCGCCCAGCTCCGCTATGGAATCGACGAGATTCGGCCGCTCTGGTCGCCCGACCTCCGAGTGCTTCGGCAGTTCTGATGAGGGTTCCCGTCTCCTGGCTCCGCGACTATGTCGCGCTCGACATGCCGCTGCCGGAGCTGGCCCAACGGCTCAGCGTGTCCGTCGCCGAGGTGGAGGGGGTCGAGCGCCGCGGCGTCCCCGACGACGACGGAAATATCGGCCTGTTCCGCGTCGGCCGCGTGCTCGAGGCGGGCAAGCATCCGAACGCCGACCGCCTACAGCTGTGCCAGGTGGACGTGGGGGAGGGCGCGCCGCGCCAGATCGTCTGCGGCGCGTGGAACTTCGGCGCGGGCGCGACCGTCGCCGTCGCGCTGCCCGGGGCGGTGCTCGCGGACGGGACGCGGCTCGAGCCGACGAAGCTCCGCGGCGAGCTCTCGAACGGGATGATCCTCGCCGAGGACGAGGTCGAGCTCGGCACCGACCATTCCGGGATCATGGTGCTGCCGGACGAGTGGGAGCCCGGGTCCCCGCTGGCCGACAAGCTCGCGCTGACGGAGGACATCCTCATCGTCGAGTCGACGGGCAACCGGCCGGACCTCCTGTCCGTCTACGGACTCGCGCGCGAGGTCGCCGCGCTGTACGACCTCGAGCTGGCGGCACCTCCCGGCCGCGATCCCGAGAAGAGCAGGAGCGACGAGCGGCTCGACATCCGGGTCGAAGACTTCGAGGGCTGTCCGCGCTACATCGGCCGCCTGTTCCGAGACGTCAAGATAGGCCCGTCCCCTGCGTGGCTGCGTACGCGGCTGAGCGACGCCGGCATGCGCCCGATCTCGAACGTCGTCGACGTGACGAACTACGCGATGCTCGCGCTCGGCAATCCGTTGCACGCCTTCGACTACACGACGCTGGCCGAAGGCCGCATCGTCGTCCGCCGCGCGCAGAGGGGGGAAGAGCTGCGCACGCTCGACGGAGAGAACCGCAAGCTCGAGCCCGAGGACCTGATGATCGCGGACGCGAAACGCTCGATCGCGCTCGCCGGGATCATGGGCGGGGAGGAGACCGAGATCACGGAGCAGACGACGGACGTTCTCCTCGAGGCAGCCAACTTCGACGCGTACACCATCTTCCGAACCTCAGAGCGCCTCCGCCTGCGCACCGAAGGCTCGAATCGGTGGGAGAAAGGCGTCGACCCGTACCTCGCGCCTCAGGCTGCGGCGCTCGCGACGGAGCTGCTCGTCGAGCTCGCGGGTGCTCGCTGGGTGGGGGACGCCGACATCCACGACCGGCTGCCCGAGCGACCGGTAATCGGCTATCGGCCCGCGCGTGCCGACGAGCTGATCGGGATTCCGACGCCGGCGGCGGAGCAGCGCGGAATCCTGCAGCGGCTCGGATTCTTGGCGAAGGGCAAGCAGGTCATCACGCCGACGTGGCGCGCGCGGGATGTGACGCGTGAAGTAGACGTCGTCGAGGAGATCGCGCGTTTTCGCCTCGCCGACGTTCCCTTCACGTATCCGCTCCGGCGGGCGATGTTCGGCCGGCTCACCCGCAATCAGCGCTTTCAGCGGCGAGTCGAGGAAGTGCTCGCAGGCCTCGGGCTCGCGGAGGTCTACACGCCTTCGCTCGTCGAGCGCGACCCGGACCCTGAAGCGGTTCGCCTTCTGGAGCCGATCAGCGTCGAGCTGGCGGTTCTGCGCACCACGCTGCTGCCGAGCCTCGTCGAGGCTGCACGCCGCAACGCCGAGCTCGGGAACGAGCGGATCGACCTGTTCGAGATCGCGCGCGTCTACCTGCCGTCCGGCGGGCCGCTACCCCTGGAGCGCATCCACGTCGCCGGGATCACGGAAGGAGCGTTCTCACGCGCCAAGGGCGTGGTCGAAGCGCTCGCCGGGGCGCTGAAGTTCGACGCGCCGTTCCGCGCCGAGGTCCACCCGTTGTTCCATCCCTCGCGCTCGGCCGCGACGACAGGCGGCGCCGTCGGCGAGCTCCACCCCTCGCTGCTCGAAGGGGAATGGAGCGGCTTCGAGCTCTACCTCGACGAGCTCGCGGCGGCTGCGAGGGAGCCGGTCGAGTACCGGGAGGTCGGGGCGTATCCCGCCGTGCACCAGGACCTCGCGTTCGTCGTGGAGGTCGAGCTTTCGGCCGGGGAGCTCATGGCTGCAATCCGGGAGGCGGGCGGCCCGGACCTGCGGGACGTGCGCTTCCTCAGCGACTACCGCGACCCACCCATTCCGGCGGGGAAGAAGTCGATCGCGGTTTCCGTGAGCTTCCAGTCCGCCGAGCGAACGCTCACCGACGAGGACGCCGGCGAGCTCCGAAACCGCATCGTTTCAGCCCTGGAGCAGGCGTTCGGCGCCCAGCTCCGGGCCTAGCTGCGAAGCCGCAGCACAACTAGCTCACCGGGAAAGGCGGCCGCGAGACCGCCCTTTCTGGTTTGTAAATGAGTGGACAAGTGGCCTCTCATTCCTAAGCTGAGATCGGGGAGAGGGACAAATGAGGGGGAGACATGACAATGCGGCTCGCGGCCACGTTCGTGCTCGTTCTAGGCGTGGCTGCCCTGGCGTCGGCTTCGGCTTACGCCGGTAACGGCAACGGCAACGGCAACAACGGGAAGGACGACCAGGCGGCTCCGGCCGCCGTCGCCGGTGCCGAGGAGCACGGCAATTCGGCGAACGCCCCGGGCCAGTTGAAGAAAGACGACGCTCCGGCCCCTGCGGCCGCCGCCGGCGATCAGACTGCCGCAGGCGCAGCCCAGCCGGGCGTGAAGCCGTCGAACGACACGGCGCACGACACGCACGCGGCGGCCTCGTCCGACGAGACGAAGCAGTACGGCAACGGCAAGACCGCCGGGGAGATCGCAATGCAGAACGGCGCGGCGCCGAGCACGGTCCTCCACGGGCCGGGCAACAGCCAGCCTCACAAGGCCGCGCCCTGCTCGGGCGGTCACGAGGTCGACGTGCACGCTCTCAAGGGGAAGCGGGGCAAGGCCTGCGATGCGCGGCCTCCGTCGCCGCCCTCGGACCCGCCGCACCCGACTCCGGATCCGGGCAAGCCCGGCGATCCGGCCCATGGCCCGAACGGCGACGGCGGCATCACGCCCGCTGCGGATCCGACCTCGCCGTCGGTCTCGAATACACCCGCCAAGCCCAAGCCCGTCGTGAGCCCGAAGCAGCAGGGACGTGTCGAGTCGGCCTCCGGCGTGCTCAGCGCGACCGGGGCGATCGGCGGCGGAACGCTGCCCTTCACCGGCTTCCCGATCTGGGTCGTCGTGCTGATCGCGCTCGTGCTGATCGTGCTCGGCCTGAGCCTGAGGCGAAGGAGCAGCGCGTCGTCGTTGTAAATCCGAAAGCCGCGCGGCGCCGTAAAGCTCGGGCATGACGACGCGAATCGTGCTCGCCGCTCTGCTCGCCGCGCTCTTTCTCCCGTCGGCCCTTGCCCGGGCCACGTACCGCTCGGACAAGCACAAGACCATGCGCGGTTCGCTCATCGTCACGCTTCCCTTGTAGCGAGCTTCACAAGCCCGGCACGCTCCCGCCGGCCGCGCGAATGTCGGCCTGCCGGTCGAGTTCCGCGTTCAGCTCCGCACCGAAGAGAAGCGCGAACGCCGAGTAGTTGAGCCACAGCAACAGGATGACGCCGCTCGCGATCGTCCCGTACGTCTTGGTGTAGTTCCCGGCGAAGGTGACGTACAGCGCGAAGAGGCCCGAGAGGAGGAGCCAGAGCAGGCCGCCGACGACCGCGCCCGGCGTGATCCACTTCCAGCTTCGCTGCTCCTTGTTCGGCGCGAGGTAGTAGACGAGCCCGAAGAAGAGGAGGATGGCGCAGAAAGCGACCGGCCAGCGCGCGATTCCCCAGGCCCACTGGAAGGCGCCGCCCAGACCTGCCTTCTTGGCGATCGCGTCCCCGAGCGCCCCGCCGACGACGATGAGGAGGAAGACGCCGGCGGTCGTGATCCCGCTCGAGACGACGAGGAGGATCGCGATGCCGCGCACCTTCCAGAAGCGGCGCGTCTCCTGACGGTCGTACGCCCTGTTCACCGCCTTGATCACGGAGGTCATTGCTCCGCTCGCGGCCCAGACTGCGCCGAAGAAACCGATGAGGAATGCCGCTGCCGACGTTCCTCCCTGCGAGTCCTGCTGCAGGCTGCTGATGAACTTGATCACGCCGTTCGGCGCAATCGGGTCGAGCAGGCGCTTCACGTCGTCGAACAGGTGGAAGAGCCCGAGCGCCCCGACGAGAAAGGCCATCGCCGGGAAGAAGGCGAGCAGCGCGCTGTAGGCGATCTGCTGGGAGAGGCCCATGCAGTCGTCCTTCAGGAAGGCCGTGAAGCTGCGCTTGAACGCGGTCGGCCAGTCGGCCAGTCTCAGTTTCTCCCGCGCCGGAAGATGAGCCGTGCGGTCGCGCCGACCCCTCCCGCCATCAAGAAGCCCACGCCGAGCGCGCCGACCGCTACCGCCGGAAGGTTGGAACGCAGCTTGGCGCCAATGTTGGTCGCCTCGCCGATCTCTTCGCGAAGCGTCTCCGCCGCGCCGGCAAGCTGCTCCCGCTCGGACTCGATGTCGCGGCGGACCTGCTCGAGTTTTCGGCTCTTGTTACCGGCCATTGCCCTTCAGCGCCTCCGTTGTCAGCTTCGCCTCCCGGATCGCCTGCTCGGGGACCGGAGGCGTTCCCTGTTTGATCTTCATCAGCCCCAGCGCTCCCAACGCGAGTGCGAACGCGAAGAGGACCCCGGTGGTGATCAGCAGCGCCAGCCAGGTGGAGACGGCCGTCGCGAGTGCGGCCGCGATGGTCGCGAATGCGAAACCGACGACGAAGAGGAGCATGATCGCGGCACCAAGAGCGAGCACGATCCCCAGCCCGAGCGAGACCACCTTCCGCTTGAGCTCCATGGCGGCGAGCTCGAGCTCCAGGCGCACGATCGAGCTCGCGCGCTCCGCGACCTCCTTGACCGCGGCGCCGAGACCGTGAGTCGGGCGTCCGTCAGTCCCCTGGGTGGGCATGGCCTCTCCGGTCGATCCACTTTGCCAGCACGATGCCGGCGGCAAGCGCGGCGCCGACCACGATCCACGGGCTCGGCCCCCCGCTCGTCTTCTTCTTTGCCTTGGGCCGGGCGCCGCCGACTTGTGGGCTCGACGGTGCAACCGTGGCCTGCCCCGGCTTCTGGTTCGTCGGCGCCTCGCCCTTCGCGCGCTTCTTGATCAGGCTCGGCTTCATCTTGCGAATCAGGTCGGCGTCCTCGGCGAGCGGCTGGGCGAGCTTCGACTTCAAGCCACCTTCGCCCGCCAGTTGGTTCGCGAGCTGCTGGAGCTTGTTCGCCACACGCTCGACTGTTTGATCGGCTGTCATTTCTTGGTGGGCGGTTCCTCGCCCGTGAGCGTACGCCAGATCCGCGAGGCCGCGCGGCGCGAGACGATCGTCGCGAGCGCGCTCAAGGCGCCGTAGAGCGCGGACCAGAGGAGCTTCCGAAGCATGACTTCGAGTTCTACCAAGACCTAGCTCCGCGAAACCTGCATACGTATGCTGGAGTTATGCAGCTGGGGAAGTCCGAGCGACAACGGCTGATCGAGAGCCTCGTCTCCCGAAAGCGCATTGGCACGCAGTTCGAGTTGCTCGACGCGCTCGCCGACGCCGGTTGCGTTGTCACGCAAGCGACGGTCTCCCGTGACATTCGCCAGCTTGGTCTCGAGAAGACGCATGACCCCTTCGGCCGGCCGCGCTACGTGCTGCCTCATGTCGCCCGTCGGACTGATCCCGCCGAGGTCCTCAACTCGATCCTCGGTCAGTTCGGCCGCAAGGTGACCCCCGCAGGAAACTTTGTCGTGCTGCAGTCCGAGCTCGGCTCCGCGCCCGCGATCGCACGCGCACTCGACCAGCTCGAGCACGAACGGATCGTCGGCACGCTCGCCGGGGACGACACCGTCCTCGTCGTTGCGCTCTCGGAGCGGGACGCGAAAACGCTCGCGCGGGAGCTCGCCGGCGTGCTCGCGTAGTGCCCCTAGCGGCGAAGCGCACGCCGCACGGCGTGGACGACCCGAGTCAGGAGGTTGAGACGTTCCCCGTGCGAATCAATCGGCGCCTCGACGGCAGCCTCGGCCCGCCGCAGTGCGCCGGCCTCGTCCGGAAGGATCTCGGCGTTCGTCGGCGCCTCCTCGAATTCATCGAGGCGTTGGACATCGTCCTTGATGAGCTTTAGGTGCACGTGCCCCGGCGTGATCGTTCCCACCTGCTCCGACGGGACGTAGCGAGGCTTGCCGAGCAGACTCGTCGAGATGGAGAGCCCGTTGAAGATGTCGTTGCTCGAATCCCCAACGAGCTCGTCGACGGAGCCGACCTCGTTACCCTGCGCGTCGACGACCTTCCATCCGGGCTCGATCATGAGCCACGAGATCGGATCGCCTTCGCTCATCGGGGAGCGAGCCGTAGGGGAGCTACGCTCATACCGTTCGGCCCCCGAGCAGCCAGACGGGGCCCTGTGTGGCGACGGGATGCGTATCGGAGAGCACGTAGAGGATCTCCACCTCGCCGGTGATCCTCTCCTCGTCGCAGCGCTCGAAGCAGCGTGCCGCCATCCCGGCGGACACGCCGTAGCCGAAGTGATGGGCGCTGCGGAAGCGCAGGGCCGCCGGGCCGCCGTAGCGTGCTGGATTGATGGGAGCGAGCAGCAGCGCGGCGCGCTCGAGGTAATCGGTGGAGTCGAGTCGCACCTGGGCGTAGATGTCGCTCCAGTCCGGCGGGACCGCGGCGAGACGCAGCTCCCACTGGGCGCGCAGCGTCTCTTTCCTGCGCAGCTCCTCAGGAACGGCTTTCTGGACGCTCTGCAGCTTCAGCGCTCCCGCGGTGCCCTCGTCGTCGAGGCGCTTCAGCAGGCGGCGGAGCGCCTCGGGCCCGATGCCCGGCCCCCGGCGGTCGACCGCGAACCGGATGATCCTGTCGAGCCGCCCAGGGTTCGCCGGCGCGAGCAGCGCAACGGCCCGTTCGGCACGGAACTCATCGTCCACCCTCAGCTGGAATCGGAGCTCGGCCCAGTCGTCGATCAGGTCGCTCTCGAGCTCGTTGAACTGTTCGACTAGTCGCAAGAGCCTGAGCATAAACTGAGGCTCATGGCGAAGGTGGAGCAGAAACGAACGCTCTCGAAGTCGGATCTGCGCGAATTCTTCCGCGAGATGCTGCTGATCCGGCGGTTCGAAGAGAAGGTCGAGGAGCGGTTTAGAGCCGGGGAGCTTCCCGGTTTCCTGCACGTGGCGATCGGCCAGGAGGCCGTCGCGGTCGGCGTCTGCCGCGCGCTCGAGGAGAGCGACATCATCGCCTCGACGCACCGCGCCCACGGGCACACGCTTGCGAAAGGGACGACGCCGAACGAGCTGATGGCGGAGCTGTACGGGAAGCTCGAAGGCTGTTCGCACGGCTACGGAGGCTCGATGCACCTGTACGACGTCGAGCGCGGCAACATGGGCGCGAACGCGGTCGTCGGGGGCGGGCTGCCTGCGATCGTCGGTGCAGCCCTGGCCTTCAAGTTGCGCAACGAACCACGCGTCGGAGTGGCTTTCTTCGGCGACGGCGCCACGAGCATCGGCACCTTCCACGAGTCGCTCAACCTGGCGCAGCTCTGGCAGGTCCCCGCGGTCTTCGTGTGCGAGGACAACCACTGGGCCGAGTCGACGCCGGCCTCGCAGCACATGCCGATCAAGGACATCTCCCAGCGTGCGGTCGCTTACGGAATGAAGGCGGTCAAGGTCGACGGACAGGATGTCGAGGCGGTCTACAAGGCGACGCGCCGCGCGCTCGAGCACGCCCGCGGCGGCAAGGGCCCGGTCTTCCTCGCGGTCAACACGTATCGCCTCGTCGGGCATTACATCGGCGATCCGCAGGTCTACCGCTCGAAGGAAGAGCTCGAAGAGACGCGCAAGACACAGGACCCGATCGAGCACCTGCGCACGAAGCTCGAGCTCTCGGGCGACGAGGTCGAGGAGATCGACCGCGAGGTGCAGGAGATCGTCGACGCGGCGGTCGAGTTCGCGAAGAACGGCACCGACCCGAAGCCCGAAGACGCCCTCAAGAACATCTATGCCTGATATCCGCAAAAAATGCTGCGCATTTTTCGCGGGGAGGATTAGTCCCTTCGCTTCGCTCGGGAGACTTGCAAATGCCTGAGTTGAGCTACCGAGAGGCGGTTAGGGACGCGCTGTCGCGGGCGATGCGCGACGACGAGGACGTCTTCATCATGGGCGAGGACATCGCCGAGATGGGCGGCTCCATGGGGGTCACGCAGGGCCTGGTCGACGAGTTCGGGCCCGAGCGGGTTCGCAACACGCCGATCTCCGAGATGGCGCTCGCGGGGGCAGCGATCGGCGCCGCGATGCAGGGGATGCGCCCGGTGGCGGAGATCATGTACGAGGACTTCCTCACGCTCGCGACCGAGCAGATCGTCAACCAGGCCGCGAAGCACCGCTACATGTCGGGCGGGCAGCTGACGGTGCCGGTGACGTTTCGCACCCAGGGTGGCGCGGGCTGGTCGCCGGGCGCTCAGCACGCGCAGCAGCTGGAGTCGTGGTTCGTGCACATCCCAGGGCTCAAGGTCGTCTTCCCGTCCACGCCCACGGACGCGCGCGGGCTGCTGTGGTCGTCCATCTACGACGACAACCCGGTCGTCTTCTTCGAGCACCGCACCCTGTACGGGATCAAGGAGGAGGTGCCCGACGAGCTCGAGCCGATTCCGCTCGGACAGGCACGAACGCATCGCCAGGGCGAGGACGTCACGGTGATCGCAACGGGCCGGCTCGTGCACGAGGCGCTCGCGGCGGCGGAGGAGGCGGAACAGGAGGGCGTCTCGGTCGAGGTCGTCGATCCCCGGACGCTGCAGCCGCTCGACGAGGAGGCGCTGATCTCCTCCGTGAAGAAGACGAACCGCTGCGTCGTCGCGCACGAGGCGGTCGTGCGCGGCGGCTTCGGCGCAGAGGTCGCCGCCGTGATCCAGTACGGCGCATTCGACTGGCTCGACGCGCCGATCGAGCGTGTCGGGGCGAAGTTCTCGCCGCTGCCGTTCGCGCCGGTGATGGAGGAGTTCGTCGTCCCGCACGCCGACGACGTGCTCGAAGCGATTCGCCGAACCGTGGGCCGTACGTGATGGCAACTGAGGTCAAGCTCCCACGCCTCGGCCAGGGCATGGAGTCCGGCACGATCGTGAAGTGGCTCAAGTCGGAGGGCGACAAGGTCGAGAAGGGCGAGCCGCTCTACGAGCTGGACACGGACAAGGTGACGCAGGAAGTGGAGGCGGAGGCGTCCGGCGTGCTGCTCAAGATCGCGATCTCCTCCGGCGAGGTCGAGGTCGGCAAGACGATCGCGGTGATCGGGGAGCAGGGTGAGCAGATCGACCTGGAGACGAAGGAGCCTGCCGGGAACGGTGCGGCCGCCCGGGAGACGGCCGATGACGCCCAGGAGGAAGGCTCTCCCGCGCGCGCGCGGGAACAGGAGCGAGAGCGTGGACGTCGCGCCTCGGCGGGGGACATGGGCGAGCAGGTGACCGAGATCAGGCCACCGTCCGGCGACAACGGCGGTCGCATCAAGGCTTCGCCGCTGGCGCGCCGCATCGCACGCGAACGTGGGATCGATCTCGGTGCAGTCGCCGGAACCGGTCCCGATGGCCGCGTCGTCGCGGAGGACGTCGAGCGCACCGCGGCCTCGGGGGCGCCCACGCCGGCGGGCACGCAGGCTGTTCCTGTCGAAGGCGTGGAGGTCCAGCAGCTGTCGTCGATGCGCAAGACGATCGCGCGGCGGCTCACGGAGGCCTGGCAGGCCCCGGTCTTCCAGCTCGGCGTCACCGTGGACATGGCCCGCGCGCTCGAGCTGCGCGAGCGCCTCGTGGAACTGCACGGCGACGGCGTCAAGCCGACGATCTCCGATCTCCTGACCAAGGTCTCCGCGGCTGCGCTGATGCGCCACCGCGCCGTGAACGCCCTCTACAAGGGCGACGCGGTCGAGCTCCACCCGACTGCAAACATCGGCATCGCGGTGGCGATCCCGAACGGGCTCGTGGTCCCGGTCATACCCGGCTGCGAGCGAAAGTCCGTCGCCGAGATCGCTGCAGCGCGCGCGGCGATCGTCGAACGCGCACGCGCGGGAAAGCTGCAGCAGGCCGATCTCGACGGTGGGACCTTCACGATCTCCAATCTCGGCATGTACGGCATCGAGCGGTTCATCGCGGTCCTCAACCCGCCGCAGGCCGCGATCCTCGCGGTCGGCTCGATCGAAGACAAGGTCGTTGCCGTCGAGGGCCGGCCCGCCGTGCGTCCGCGCATGGAGGTCACGCTCACGTGTGACCACCGCGCGATCGACGGGGCCACGGGCGCCGAGTTCCTGCGCGACCTGAAAGCGTTCCTGGAAGAGCCCGGGCTCGCGCTCTAATGACGCCGGTCTGGTACCAGGTGCGCGACCTCGAAGCAGGCCGTGCCTTCTACAGAGACAAGCTCGGCTTCGACGAGACCTACGTCGACGCCGACGGCAGCTGGGCGAAGCTCGAGCGCAGCGGGATGGAGATCGCTCTAGCCGAGGGCGAGCCGCAGGAGGACAGCGGCGTCGCTCACGTGGACGTCGACGACGTCAAGGCCGTGGCGAACGAGCTGCGGAACGAGGGTGTCGAGGTGGGCGTCGTCTTCGAGCTGCATGGGGAGATGCGCCTTCTGGACGTGTTCGACCCCGACGGAAACCGCCTTCAGTTTGCTCAGGAACTGCGGACCTAAGCGGCTGAGTTTTTTAGATGGCGGAAGGCCGCTGGACAAGCGGCGCAGGCAGGCGTACGCGGCCGGGACCCAGTCGCAACGCGCGGCGCTTGAGCAGGCGGGCCCGCAGGCCGGTCCCAAACTCGGTCCGCCGATCATCGTCACGTTTCATAACCTTGAAGATGCCGCACCTAAGACCTTCTTGCATGCTTTGCGAAGAATCACTCGTTCGAGTGACTGCCCCCTAAACTCGACATCGTGATCCGCCAGGCCGGGCCACAAGACGTCCGCTTCCTCCGCGACATGCTGAAGCACGCCTACCACTGGCGGCTGAACGCGGATCCCGACCTTCCCGTCGCGAGATACGTCAACAACTGGGGACGTCCGGGCGATGCCGGCCTCGTGGCGTGGGAGGCCGGCCCGATCGGCGCGGCCTGGTATCGCCTGTTCCCCTCGAGCGCACCGGGCTTCGGCTTCGTCGATGAAGACACCCCGGAGCTCACGATCGCCGTCGTCCCGAGCCGCCGCGGGGGTGGCCTCGGCGGCGAGCTGATGACGGCACTGCTCGAGCGTGCCCGCCGGCAGGGCCACAAGGCGATCAGCCTCAGCGCCGAGCAGGGCATGACGAAGCTCTACGACCACCACGGCTTTCGGCCCGTGGAGGAGAAGGACGGAACGGTCACGATGAAGGCGGACCTCTAGCGGTCGATACGATCGAGCTTGATGGAAGTCGACGTCGCCGTTCTCGGAGGGGGGCCGGGTGGTTACACGGCCGCGATCCGCGCTGCGCAGCTCGGGGTCAAGGTCGCCTGTGTCGAGCGCGAGCCGGAGCTCGGCGGCACCTGCCTGCGCGTGGGCTGCCTCCCGACGAAGGCCTGGGTGCAGACCGCCTTCGCGCTCAAGGAGGCCGAGCACACCTTCGAAAAGCTGGGCGTGAAGCTCGGCGGCTTCCAGCTCGAGTTCGGCCAGGCGAACGAGTGGAAGGACGGTGTCGTCAAGCAGATGACGCAGGGGGTGGCTTCGCTGTTCAAGGCGAACGGCGTCGAATGGGTCAAGGGAGACGGCACGTTCAAGGACGCGCACACGATCGCCGTGGAAGGCGGGGAGGACGTCACCTTCAAGCACGCGGTCATCGCGACGGGCTCGTTCCCGCTCCGCCCGCCGATCGAGGGCCTCGATTCCGAGCGCTGCGTCGACTCGACGGGGCTGCTGGCCCAGACCGAGGTGCCAAAGCGCCTCGTCGTGCTCGGCGGCGGCATCATCGGCTGCGAGTTCGCGTCGATCTTCCAGCGCTTCGGCAGCGAGGTGACGATCATCGAGATGCTGCCGGCGCTCATTCCGCAGGAGGATGCAGACGCGTCGAAGGAGCTCGCAAAGCAGTTCGGCAAGCGCGGGATCACCCTTCACCTCGAGAAGCAGTGCACGAAGGTGGAGGACAAGGGAGGCTCGCTGACCGTGCACTTCGGCGACGGCGAAACGGTCGAAGCGGATCTCATGCTCGTCTCCGTCGGCCGAGGTCCGAGCGTCGAAGGACTGGGCCTCGAAGCGATCGGCGTCGAGTTCGACAAGCGCAAGGGCATCGCCGCAGACGAACACCGTCGCACCACGGTCGAGCACATCTACGCCGTCGGTGACTGCGCGGGCTACTGGCAGCTCGCGCACACCGCGTTTCGCGAAGGTGAGGTGGCGGCGGAGAACGCCTGCGGGCACGAAGCCGTGGTGGACAACCGTGCTGTGCCGAGGCCGATCTACACGGATCCGGAGATCGCCGGCGTGGGCCTGACCGAGGCAGAGGCGCGCGAGCAGTACGGCGACGACGTGGCGACGGGCATGTTTCCGTGGGCCGCGAACGCGCGCGCGGTGATGCAGAACGAGACCACGGGCTGGGTCAAGTCGATCCACGAGACGCGGTATGGGGAGCTGCTCGGCCTTGTCATGGTCGGGCCCCATGTGACCGACCTGATCGAAGCCGGCGTCGTGGCGATCGACGCCGAGGCGACCGTCGAGACGGTGGCGGATGGGATGGCCGCGCACCCGACGCTCTCGGAGGCGATCAAGGAAGCGGGTCTCGTCGCGCTCGGCCGGGCGATCCACGTTCCGAACCGCAAGCGTGCCAAGACTCCAGTCTAGCCGCCGAGTACCGTTTTCGAAAGACAAAAGCCCGCACGGGGGACGCAAGGTTCCGGCGGAATGGGTATCTACTAGATCATGACGCCTCTTCTGGCGCAGCGCCCTCGCTCGGACCGGGCCTTCGAGCGGCTCTACAAGCGGCACGTCGGCGACGTGTACCGGTACGCGCTCGCCGTCATGCGCAACCCCACCGATGCCGAGGACGTCACCCAGACGACGTTTCTCAACGCGTACCGTTCGTACGTCGAAAAGGGCAGTCGGCCGGAAAAGCCGCAGAACTGGCTGATCGCGATCGCGCACAACGTCTGCCGGCAGCGGTTCCGTCAGACGGCGAGGCGTCCGGCCGAGGTCTCGTTCGAGGACGACATCGCGGACGCGGTCGCCGACGACGACGCGCCGACCGGCGATGACATCCGGCGCGCACTCGGTCACCTCGCCTTCAACCAGCGGGCGGCGCTCGTCATGCGGGAGCTCGAGGGGCGTTCCTACGCGGAGATCGCCGACATCCTCGAGGTCTCGACCAGCGCGGTGGAGACGCTGATCTTCCGCGCACGGCGCGCATTGCGCGAGCAACTCGAGGGGTCCTTCACCTGCGGCGAGGCGGAGTTCGCAATCTCACGCCAGCTCGACGGACGGCTTGCGCGACAGGAGCGTGGACAGCTGCGCGCCCACCTTCGCGAGTGCGCGGAATGTGCCGGCTTCGCCCGCCGTCAGCGCGCGCAACGCGGCGCCTTGAAGACGCTCGCACTCGTGCCGGTGCCGGGTTCGCTGACGTCGCTCTTCGGCGGCGGCGGAGCCGCGGTGGGGACCGGCCTCGCGCTCAAGGCGGCGGCCGCAGTCACTGCCGGCCTGGTGATCGGGGGCGCAGGCTACGAAGGTGTGCGCCACGCACCCGGGCACGCGCAGAGGCCTGCTGCGGCTGCGCCGCAAAGATCGGTCGCTGCCGCTGCGGCGCGAGACGATGCCGTTCTCGCCCCGCGCGGGCCGTCACGCGTCGCGCCTGCGGCCATTCCTGGAACGCACGGCAAGGTTGCCAACGGCAAGTCTGAGAAGGCCAAGAAGCTCAAGACGCACGGGCGCGCAAGCCAGACGCGCTACGTGGCCGATGCGAGCGTCGCCGCCCGGCACGTCAAGGTTGCGCACCAGCCGCAGCGAGCCCACCCGGCCCGTGGCGCCCCTGCGCACGAGAAAGCGAAGCCCAGGCCGAAGCGTCTCCAGCTGCCGGGCCCGATCGGGGAGAATCCCGCGGCCGGCCACGGCAAGCAGAAATAACCGAAGCTCTTTCCTCGTGCATGCGGCCGGTCCCGATTGGGAAAGGCTGCTTGGTAGGCTCGCTCGCGAAAGGAGAACCCATGGGGATCATCAATCGACGGAACGCGGTGCTCGGCTGGGGCGTCTGGAAGGCCGCGAAGAAGCTCGGGAAGCGCAAGGCGCGCGCGGCAGTCCCGGGGACCGGTGAGCACGCCGGGTTGAACAAGGGAGCGATCGCCTCGATGCTCGCGGCAGCGGGCGGCGCGCTCTGGTTCTGGCGCAAGAAGTCGGACGAGACGACGCCAGGCCCGTAGTGGGAGACATTCCCGCCGGCTTTTTGCGGCCCGCGCTCGCAGGGATCGTCCCCTACGAGCCGGGCAAGCCGGTCGAAGAGGTTCAGCGAGAACTCGGGCTCGAACGTGTGGTCAAGCTCGCCTCCAACGAAGGACCGTTCGGCCCGTTCCCACACGCGCTCGAAGCGTTGGCGCGCTCCGCCGGCGAGCTGAATCGCTACCCGGACGGGGGCGCGTACCGTCTCCGGGCCGCGCTCGCCGAACGCCATGGCGTTCGCTTCGAGGAGCTCGCGATCGGCTCGGGAGCCGACGGTCTCATCGACGGGATCTCGCAGGCCGTGCTGGACGAGGGCGACCAGATCGTGTCCGGCTGGCCGTCGTTCCCGAGCTACGCGATCTACGCGCGCAAGCTGGGCGCCGAGCCCGTTCAGGTGCCGCTCCGCGACGACCGCTATGACCTGGACGCCCTGCTGGACGCGATCACGGAACGGACGAAGCTCGTATACGTCTGCCATCCGAACAACCCGACTGGCACGATGAACTCGCGCGGCGAACTCGACGCGTACTTCGAGCGAGTTCCGGACCACGTGCTGACGGTGCTCGATCAGGCGTACTTCGAGTACGTCGACGACCCCGACTATGCGGACGCAATCGAGGAGTACTTCAAGCTGGGCCGGCAGGTGATCGTGTTGCGCACGTTCTCGAAGATCTACGGCCTCGCCGGAGCCCGGGTGGGCTACGGCGCAGGCCCGGCCGAGCTCGTGGTCGCGCTCGGAAAGACGCGGCGAGCGTTCGACCTGACGACGCCGGCGCAGGAAGCCGCGCTCGCCAGCCTGGATTCGCCCGGCGAGCTCGAGCGCAGGAGGCAAGCCAATGCCGAAGGGCGTGCGGAGCTCGAGCGGATCCTGACGGAAGCGGGTTACAAGGTGACCGGCCCGGCCGTCGGAAACTTCGTGTTCGTCGACCTTGGCGAAGACGCGCGGCCCTGGTTCGAAGCGTTGCTGCGCGAAGGTGTGATCGTGCGTCCGCTCGGCGGGTTCGGCGCCCCGCAGGCGATCCGCGTGACTGTCGGAACGCCGGAGGACCACGCGTTCCTCGCAGAAGCACTCGCTCGGGTGAGGACGGTCACAGCGGCTTCCTGACAGACTTCGCCGGGGTGACCAGCTTCCGCCGCCAGCTGAGCCTCCTCGGCACCGCGCCCAGCTTTCGCCTGCTGTTCCTGGCCACGCTCGGGTCGAGTCTGGGGACGCTGCTCGCGACTGTCGCACTCGTCGTCGACGTCAAAGACCGCACCAATTCCGGCTCGTGGGTGAGCTCCTTGATGATCGTCGAGTTCCTGCCCGCGGTGGCCGTGGGGCTCTTCCTCGGCCCGCTCCTCGACCGGCTTTCACGCCGCGGCCTGATGATCGTCTCCGATCTTGTCCGCGCCGCGGTCTTCTGCACGCTGCCGTTCGCGAACACGGCGGGACAGATCGTCGCGCTCGCCGGAATTGCAGGGCTGGCGACGGGATTCTTCCGGCCGGCGGTTTACGCAGGCTTGCCGAACCTCGTCGACGAGCCAGACCTCGCGCGCGCAAACTCGCTCATCCAGACGAGCGAGAACGTCAGCTGGACCGTGGCGCCGATCATCGGCGGAGCGCTTGTCGCTGCATCCGGGCCCGATCTCGCCTACTGGCTCAACGCCGCGTCATTCCTCGTTTCCGCGCTCTTCCTGCTGCGCATTCCGACCGACAAGCTGCAGGGTGCGCTCGCGGTGAGCCGCGGTCATCTGCGCGACCTCAAGGACGGGTTCGCACGCGTGATCCGCACGCGCCCTCTACTGATTGTGCTCGTCGTGTGGACGATCGCGCTCGGAGCCGTCGCCTCGACGCAGACGGCACAGGTGTTCCTCGCAAAGGACGCATTCCATGCCGGGAATTTCGGCTACGGGCTAACCTTCGGCTGCATCGGGCTTGGGCTCGCAATCGGGAGCTTCGGCGCGGGAACGTGGGTGGAGCGGCGGCCGGTCGGCATCGTCTACGCGGCGAGCATCCTCCTGCTGGCGATTGGAGTTGCAACCGCGGCCGGCGCGCCGAACGTGTGGGTCTCGCTGCCCTGCTTCGTGCTCGCCGGAATCGGCAACGGCACTGCGGTCGTCTGCAACTCACTCCTCGTGCAGCGCGGCGCGCCTGACGCGATCCGCGGTCGCGTCTTCACCGTGATCATGAGCGTCAACTACGCCGTGTACGGGCTCGGCTTTGTCATCGCAGGGCCGCTCACGGACAGCGTCGGGCCGCGCTGGGTGTTCGGCGGCGTCGCCATCGTGCTCGCTTTCACGTCTCTCGTCGCCTACGCGCTGGGCCGCGGAGCGGAACAGAGGGTCGAGCGTACCGCAGAGGCCGAGGCGGCCTAGTCAATGCATGGGCGGCGGGACTGGACGCGGGAGTCGCTCGCGGAAGGCGTCCGCACGGGCGACAGGCGCGCGCTCGCCCGGGCGATCTCGCTCGTCGAGAACGGCGACCCGCTGGCATACGACCTCGTCCGCGACATCTATCCCGAGACGGGGCGCACCTACGCGGTCGGCGTCACCGGTCCACCCGGCGTCGGCAAGTCGAGCCTGATCTCCACGTTAATTGGGCACATCCGCGAGCGGGAGCGCACGGTCGGGGTGATCTCGGTCGACCCCTCGAGTCCGTTCACGCAGGGAGCGCTGCTCGGCGATCGGATCCGCCTCTCCGATCATTTCCTCGATCCGGGCGTGTTCATCCGCTCGATGGGGACGCGCGGCCATCTCGGGGGCCTGGCTGAGACGACGCTGCAGGCGCTGCTCGTCCTGGACGCTGCCGGGAAGGACATCGTCTTCCTGGAGACCGTCGGCACGGGTCAGAGCGAGGTCGAGGTGATCGGGATCGCCGACACCGTCGTGCTCGTGCTGATGCCCGGATCGGGAGACTCCGTCCAGGCGCTGAAGGCAGGGATCATGGAGATTCCCGACGTGATCGCGATCAACAAGATGGATCATCCCGCCGCGAAGACGATGCTCAACGAGGTTCGTTCGATCCTGTCGCTCGACCGCGAACGCGGCTGGAAGCCGCCGATCGTGCTCACCGAGGCGACGCGGGGTGAGAACGTCCCGGAGCTGTGGGAGAAGGTCGAGGAGCATCACGCCTATCTGGAGTCCGAGGGGCGGCTCGAGGAGCGCAGGCGCAAGAATCTCGCCGTTGAGGTGTTCGCTGTCGCATCCGGTCGCGCCAAGGCTCATCTCGAGCGGGCGGTGGCGGACGATCCGGAGCTACGGCGCCTGCTGGACGAGGTGCAACGGCGGGAGCTCGACCCGCTGACCGCCGTGAAGGAGATCATGGAGAGGGTGTTCAAGCTTGGCGATAGAACGGACGGCACCGACACTCGCTGATATCCAGGAGGCGCGGCAGCGTCTCCAGGGGATCGCCGAAGAGACTCCGATCTACCTGTCGGAGACGTTCTCGCGCCGCTGCGGGCGCGAGGTACGCCTCAAGGCGGAGAACCTCCAGCGAACCGGCGCGTTCAAGGTCCGGGGCGCCGTCAACAAGCTCGCAACGCTGTCGCCCGAGGAGCGCGCCGCCGGCGTCGTCGCGGCCAGCGCCGGCAATCACGGGCAGGCAGTCGCATGGGCGGCGCGCGAGCTCGGCGTCAGTGCGCGCATCTTCGTTCCGGACACCGCGCCGATGACGAAGGTCGAGGCTTGCCGGAACTACGGAGCCGAGACGGAGATGAGCGGCTCGTTCTTCGAGGACGCGCTCGTGGCTGCGCTTGCCTACGTCGAACAGACTGGTGGCACGTTCATCCATCCCTACGAGGACAGGCTCGTAGTGGCGGGCCAGGGGACGATCGGGCTCGAGCTGCTCGAACAGGCGCCCGACGTCGGCACGGTGCTGATCCCGATCGGCGGCGGCGGACTTGCGCTCGGTATCGCAACGGCGCTGCGTGCCCTCCGGCCCGAGGTGCGAATCGTCGGAGTGCAAGCCGGGGTGGACGGCTACACGATCGCCGACGGCATTGCAGTGAAAGTTCCGAGCGAGTTCACGATGCCGCTCCTGGAGGATCTGCTGGACGACATCGTCTTGGTCACCGACGAGGAGATCAGCGAGGCGATCGTGTTGCTGCTCGAGCGCGCAAAGCTCGTGGTGGAGGGTGCGGGCGCCGTCGGAGTGGCAGCGCTGCTCGCGGGCAAGGCGGGTGGGTCGGGCATGGCGATCCCCCTTCTCTCCGGCGGGAACATCGACGCGACGATGCTCATCTCCGTCATGCGCCACGGGCTGACCGCTGCGGGGCGCTACCTCGTCGTGCGGACGCAGCTCCCCGACCGCCCGGGCGAGCTGATCAAGCTGCTCTCACTCGTCGCGGAGGAGCGCGGCAATGTCATCGCGGTCGAGCACCACCGCGAAGGGATGGACATCCCGGTGAGC
>JBGPYI010000177.1:0-5020 GCA_041493175.1 Gaiellaceae bacterium
CATGCACGCTTGCGCCCGTGAACGCGCGCTTGGTCTGCGCGCAGTCCGAGATCTGGCTGGAACGGCCGCCGTCCGTACAGGTCTCCTCGGTCGAGTTGGCGCCTCCGAGAGTCACCGTCCCCACGATTCCCCGCACGTCCACCGGCAAGACCCGCCCACCGAGGAGCCTGACGACGACGGGCGCTCTCGTACGGAAGCGCGCGGTGCGGATCCCCTCGGAAGTCTCGGTCCGGGAACAGTCACCGGTCTGGACGGGAGCAGCGGTGAAAGACCACTCCTCGTGGGCAGTGCCGACGATCGTGAGCCTAAAGAGGGCCGGCGCCGGCGCCGCCGAGGCATGCGCAGCCACGACGCACGCAACGCCGACTAGGCCTAAGAGACCGAGATTTCGCCGCAGACACCCCAACTGCCGCCAAAGCGTCGCACATTTCCTCCGCTTCACATAGCGGTTTTCGTGCGGAACTCCGCGAACTAGAAGACGGGTGTCTCTCTCCACACGCCCCAGACGGCCCTCAGCGCGTCGCACATCTCGCCCATCGTGACGTACGCCTTCGAGGCGTCCACGATCGGCGGCATCAGGTTCCGGTCCTCGTGCGCGGCGTCCTCCTTCAGCCGTGCGAGCGCCGACTCGACCACGGCTGAATCGCGGCGGGCCCGCAGCGCCTGCACGCGGCCGATCTGCTCGCCCTCGAGCGCAGGGTCGATCTTCAGGATCTCGAGGGGCTCCTCGTCCTCGAGCTCGTAGCGGTTGACGCCGACGACGATTCGTTGCTTCTGCTCGACCTCGTGCTGGTACCGGAACGAGGCGTCCGCAATCTCGCGTTGGAAGAAGTTCTCCTTGATCGCGGGGATGACGCCGCCCAGCTTGCGGATCCGGTCGAAATAGTCGTAGGCCTCGGCCTCGAGCCGGTTCGTCAGCTCTTCGACGTAGTAGGAACCGCCCAGCGGATCGATCGTGTTCACCACACCGGTCTCGTGCGCGATCACCTGCTGCGTGCGGAGGGCCAGGCGCACGGCGTTCTCGGTCGGCAGCGCCAGCGCCTCGTCGAAGGAGTTCGTGTGCAGTGACTGGGTCCCGCCGAGCACGGCCGCCATCGCCTCCAGCGCGGTCCGGATGATGTTCACCTCGGGCTGCTGCGCCGTCAGCGAGACGCCTGCCGTCTGCGTGTGGAACCGCATCAGCCAGGACCGTGGGTTCTTGGCGCCGTAGCGCTCCTTGAGCTCGTGCGCCCAGATCCGCCGGGCGGCGCGGTACTTCGCGATCTCCTCGAAGAAGTCGAGGTGCGCGTTGAAGAAGAACGAGAGCCGCGGCGCAAAGTCGTCGACGTCCAGCCCGCGCTCCATCGCCGCCTCGACATAGGCAAAGCCGTCGGCGAGCGTGAACGCCAGCTCCTGCACGGCGTTCGAGCCCGCCTCGCGAATGTGGTAGCCCGAGATCGAGATCGGGTGCCAGAGCGGCATCTCCTGCGCGCAGAACTCGATCATGTCGATGACGAGCCGCATCGACGGCTCCGGCGGGAAGATCCATTCTTTCTGCGCGATGTACTCCTTGAGGATGTCCGTCTGGATCGTCCCGCGCAGCTTGGCGCGCGGCACGCCTTGCTCCTCCCCGACGCAGAGATAGAACGCCAGCAACATCGCAGCGGGCGAGTTGATGGTCATGGACGTGGACACCTCGTCGAGCGGGATGCCGGCGAAGAGGGTCTCCATGTCGTCGAGCGAGTCGATCGCGACACCTTCCCGGCCGACCTCGCCGAGCGAGCGCGGATGGTCGGAGTCGTAGCCCATCAGCGTCGGCATGTCGAAGGCCGTCGAGAGGCCTGTCTGGCCGTGCTCTAGGAGATACCGGAAGCGCGCGTTCGTCTCTTCCGCACCGCCGAAGCCGGCGAACTGGCGCATCGTCCACAGCTTGCCGCGGTACATCGACGGATAGACGCCGCGCGTGAAGGGATACACGCCCGGATACCCGAGGTCGCGCTCGTAGTCGATACCGATGCTGTCAGGCGTGTAGAGCGGTTCGTTCTCGAGGCCCGAGATCGTCGAGAAGAGCTCGCCGTCACGCTCGGGCTTTGCCTCGTAGAGCTCGCGCTTCCACTCGTCGACGCCGCGAGCGGCGTCGGCCGCCTCTTTCCCGTGCCAGGCTTCAGCCTGGCCTGGGCGTGCGTCGTCTTCGGACCGCGCGCGCGGATCCTCGGTCGTGGCCATCCTTCGTCCGATTCTACGGGCGTGATTCCTGCTCCTGCCGTCCGCCTCATCTGCCGATATTCGTCCCGTGGAGAAGATCGTTGCAGTTGTCATTTGTGGGCTCGTAGCGCTTCCGGCGGCGGGTGCGCCGGCGGCTGCGACGAACAGCGACCTGCTGCGTAGGGCGTCGCATCTGTCCGGGCTCCCGGTCCGCCGCGCCGTTCCGGAGAAAATGCTTGCGGGTACGCGGTACGAGGCCGCACTGCAGCGCGCCGCGAATCGGGAGTACCCGGGTTCCCTCCGGGACGTCGACAGCGCGCTGTACGCGCGGCTCGGACTGATGCCGCGCAGCGTGCAGGCACAGCTCGTGTCAGAGGCCCATGCGTCACGTGCCTGGTACGACCCGGCGGCGCGCAGGCTCCTGCTCCGGCGCACGCCGACGCCCCAGAAGGCGCGGGTCGTCAACGAGCTCGTCCGCGCCCTCGTCGACCAGAACTTCAACCTGCGGCGGATCGCCGGACTGCGCGTGCACGACCGCGACCGCGCGCTCGCCGCGAAGGGCATCGTGGACGGGACCGCTGCACTCGCTTCGGGCGTGGGTGCGAGCCCCGTGCGGGGCACACCGCTCGAGCGTTTCTTGCAACTCGAGTCGGGTCTCGGGGCGGGCAAGGCCCTCGCGAAAGAGTTGCGCTACCTCGGCGGTTCGCGCGCGCTCGCCAGCGCACTGCGCTCGTTTCCGCAAACCACCGAACAGCTTCTGCACATCGACAAGTTCCTCGAGCGCGAGCGCGCATTTCCGGTCCGGCTCCCCACTCGGATCGGGGACTGGAAGCTCAGCGCGTCCGAGACGTTCGGAGAGCTCGACGTCCGCAGTTTGCTGCGCGCGTTCGGCGTCCCAAACTCGGCGGCTGCTGCCGAAGGCTGGGGCGGCGGCCGCGTGGGGCTCTACGTCTCACCGACGGGACAGACGACCGCCGCGCTCGCTCTGCAGTGGGACACGGTCGACGATGCGGCGGAGTGGCGTGACGCGGTGACGCGCTACGTCGGAGCCGCGTTCCCCGGCGCGACGGCGCGCGACTGCCCGCCCCTCGACGGCTGTTGGTCGAGTGCGTGGGACGTCGCTTCCGGGGTGCTGGGAACGACGGGCGTCTTCGCGAGCGGACCGGGCTCCGAGACCGTCGCGATCGCCCTGCTCTCCCAGAAGTAACCCTCGACTCGAGCCTTAGGCTCGTCCTTCGGGCCGAGGCCCACCCGCGACTCGAGGAGCCTCCCCGCGGGCCTGTCTCTCCTGACCGGACACGAATTCCGCCGCTTTCAGTACCCCAGAGGGGGGATTTGCTCAAAATCGGCACCCGTTAGAACCGCGAAACGCTCAGGAAGCCCGGCGCGCACGCCGATTCCTCCACACGGAGCCACGTGTCAGACGGCGCGTGGATGGAGAACATGGCGAGCTTCCCGGACCTGCGGCCTCATCGGCGCTCGGCGAAAGCCGAGAGCACGGCCGCGTCCAAAAACAGGGCTCACCTCCTCCTCGCGGTCTCCACCGCGCTCCTGCTCACAGCCTTCCTCGCCGTCACCGAGCTCGCCACTCTCCGCGGCGCGAAGGCACACGACGCATCGGCATTCCTGACGAAGGAGCTGGGTCCGCCGCTGGACTCCAGTTCCCTCGTCAGGACGCCGGCGCACTCCCCTCCCTCGTTCGTCAAGCCGGCACTCGGCGGGAAGCTCGAGATCCGGAACGGCGGCCTCAAGGTGACCTCCGGCCGGTCGAGCGTCTCGCTTCGCTTCGGCACGGCTCGGGGCTCATGGCGCGGACATCAGCACGGCGTACAGCGCAAGCTGCCGTTCGGGCGCGAGACCATCGTGCTGGGCACCAACCGCGTAGAGCAATCCCTCACGGTCGGTGCGCGGCAGGGAACGCGCACGTGGCGCTGGCGACTCGACGCCGGCCAACTCGATGCGCGCGTGACGGCTGACGGCACGGTCCGGTTCGCCAGCGGCACGATGGATTCCGGGCTCCGCATCCTGCCGGTCATCATCTTCAACAAGGATCACAAGGACATCACGCCGGCCGCGCTTCGTTGGTCGCTTGCGCACCACGGCAAGAGGCAGTGGCTGCAGCTGCGACTGAATGACGCCGCCCTGCCGGTGCCGTACGTGATCGACCCCATCGCCCTCGTCGCGGCCTGCCCCGGCGGCGGCTGCTCGACGACGACGGTGTCGAACAAGGCAAATCTCTCCAGTGCACCCCTTGCACGCCCGGCCTCGGTCGCGACCGGCGATCTGATGATCGCCCAGATCACCCTCCGCAACAACGACGCGATCACCGCCCCGGGCGGGTGGACGGCGCTCGGCAACCTGCGGACGCAAGGCGCGGGACTCGAGCAGGCTCTCTACTACCGCGTCGCCACTGCCGCCGACATCGCAACTTCGACGTACAGCTGGGCGTGGACGAATAACGCGGACGCCTCCGCGGCCATCCTGGCCTACTCAGGAACGGACGCGACGAGCCCCTTCGACATCACGCCCACCGACAACTCGGGCAACACCGCCAGCGCCGTGGCCACGGGGCTGACGACGACGCAGACCAACGACATGCTGATCGCGTTCTACGGCGCGCAGGGCAACGTGACCGAGGTTCAGGACGCCGCGCAAGGTATGACGCAGGAGTACACGGTCCTGTCCGGGAGCGGCCCGGCGAGCCGGTCGCGCTCCACAGGGGCCGACGGCACCCAGGCCGCGGCGGCGACGACGGGAAATAAGACGGCGACGGTTTCCGCAGCCGCGAACTGGGTCGCCCATCTGGTCTCGCTCATGCCTCCGCTCTCGGCGGACG
>JBGPYI010000035.1:0-11888 GCA_041493175.1 Gaiellaceae bacterium
ATGAGGTTGAGATCGCCGGCACTTCCTTCGTTGACCTTCGGGACGTACGTGGGACGCCACGGCGCGCTGTGAGCGGTGACGCTGAAGCCGGAGTTCTCGAGGCTGGCTGCGAATGCCTCGAAGTTCCGCTTCGGGTCCGGCATGTACGGCCGCGACACAGCCGTCGGATACCAGAAGTCGATCTTGCACGGCACGTGACAGATCGACGAGTTCAGCAGTTCCTTCGCCTTCGTCGGGTTGTAGCTGTACTTCGGCACCTTGTTCGTCCAGCCGAACAGGCTCGGTGGCTGGAACTCGTTCGCAACTCGGCCGGTGCCGTAGTAGAACTGCTTCACGACGGTCGCACGGTCGAGACCGTACGCAACCGCCTGGCGCACCTTGATGTCGTTCATCGGCGAGCCGGGTCCCTGGTGGATCGTCACGTACGCGACGTTGAACGCCGGTCGCTTGATCACCTTGAGGCGTGAGTCACCGGTGATACTCCCGATGTCCTGTGGCGGCGCGAGGTCGAACGCGTTGATCTCGCCGGTCTTGAGCGCCTGGAAGCGCGCTTCGTTGGTCGAGATCGGCCGGATGATGATCTTGTCCAGCTTTGCCTTCTTGCCCCAGTAGCTCCCGTTGCGGACGAGCTCGACCTTCTGGCCGATCGTCCACGACGAGAACTTGAACGGGCCGGTGCCGGTCGGATGCTGGAACGCATACGAGCCGGTCGGCTTGAACGTCCCGCCGGTCAGCGTCGCCTCGTCGGCACCGTACTTCTTCATCGCCGTCGGGCTCTGCATCGCAAACGACTGGATCACGAGCGACGAGAAGAACACGCCCGACACGCGCGTCAGCTGGACGACGATCTTGTACTTGCCGACCGTCTTACAGCTCTTGAAGAGCGGCGGCGACAGATTCGCGACCTCGTTGTGCTTGAAGCCGCCGTAGGTCGCCTGGTAGTAGTACGTCGCAGACGGATCCTGGAACGGGCCCGACCAGTTGTACCAGCGGTTGAAGTTGTAACAAGCAGCTGCGGCGTTCCACGGCGTGCCGTCGTGGAACTTCACGCCTTTGCGCAGGTTGAAGCTCCACGTCTTGCCGCCCGTGAGCTTCCAGCTCGTCGCCAGGGCCGGCACGACCTTCGTCGTCCCCGGCTTGAGTGTCACGAGACCTTCGAAGATCTCTTCGGTCACGCGGAACGACTCGCCGTCGGACACGAGCGACGGATCCAGATACGTCGGATCCGACGCTCCCGCAAAGACGAGCGTGCCTGCCTTCGAGGCTCCACCTGCGGTCCCAGCGGCGATCAACACCAACAGCGCCGCGAGAGGCAGGGCGAGCCTTCTGAAATTCCCCCTCACACAAACTCCTTTCGTCGTCCCGCCCCTCAAGGCGGACGCACAAGTATGAACAGAAGGTTAAGCCTTCCGCTAGGTAAGACGCGTTTCGCACAAAAACGATGGAAGCTGGCTCAACGCCGCGGATGCGGGCTTTGCTCGCCTCTGCCACTGCCGCTCGCCGACAGCGCTCCGGCGCGAAACCATCATGGCCCCGCGAAGCGGGCCGGATTTCGCGCCGTTGCGATTGAGGGCGGCCCGTGGGCCGCCCTCATGTCCGATCCGATACGCGCCGTGGCTAGGCGGCGAGAGAGATCAGATCTCGTAGCGCCGAGAGCCGGGCGAGGGCCTGGCCCTCGAGCTGCCGGACGCGCTCGCGCGTCAGGTCGAGCTCGTGCCCGATCGCCTCGAGCGTCCAGGGCTCGCCCTCGAAGCCGAAGCGGAGCTCCAGGATGCGGCGCTCGCGCTCGGGCAGGGCATCGAGAGCCCGCCGGACGCCCTGGCGCCGGAGCGACTCCTCGGCCTCGTCGAACGGATCCGCGGCCTCGCGGTCGGCGAACAGGTCTCCGAGCTCGCCCTCGTCGTCCGCGCCGACCGTCTGGTTCAGCGAGACGGAGGCCTGAGCGGCGCCGAGCGCCTCGTCCACGTGCTGGATCGGGAGCCCCGTCGCCTCGGCGAGCTCGGCCTTCGTTGCCTCGCGGCCCAGCTCCACCTCGAGCCGGCGAGCCGCCCGCGACAGCTTCTGCTGGCGCTCGACGACATGAACTGGCACGCGGATCGTCCGGGCGTGATTCGCCACGGCGCGCTGCACCGACTGGCGGATCCACCAGGTCGCATACGTCGAGAACTTGTAACCGCGGCGCCAGTCGAACTTCTCGACGGCGCGGTTCAGGCCGAGCGTGCCCTCCTGGATCAGGTCCAGGAAGGGGACGCCGAGGCCCCGGTAGCCCTTGGCGATGGAAACGACCAGGCGCAGGTTCGACTCGATCATGCGCCGCTTGGCGGTGGGGTCGCCTCGCTCGATCGCCTTGGCAAGGGTGACCTCCTCCGCGGCGGTGAGCAGCTTGTGGCGGCCGACGTCGGCCAGGAAGAGCTGGAGGCTGTCTGCGGAGCCGGAGAGAACATGGGTCTCGGCGGGCTTGGCGGGCTTCTCTTCCTTCTCGGTCTCCTTCTCGGCCTCGGGCTGGCGGACATCGAGCCCGATCCGCTCGAGCTCGCGGGTCAGCTCCTCGACCTCGGCCTCGTTGAGGTCGTGCTCGAGGGCGAACGCCTCGAGCTCGGCGGCTTCGAGGTGCCCACGCTCCTCGGCACCCTCGACGAGCGCCTTGGCCTGGTCGGAATCAAGCAGTTCGTGCAGCTGATTTTGTGTCAAGTGTCCCTTTCGAGTCCTACTTTGTGATACGCGGCCAACCTTCGCACTGTAGGTCGAATTCCCTCTTATTTCCAGGCCCGAACCGTCCCAGAAGGCTCTCGACCCTGCAACGTGACCGGGTCCTTTGTTATTCCGTCGCCGCGGGCTCTTTGGATTGCGCGCGAACCGGAAACTCGAACTCGATCTTGTCCTCGTCGTTCAAGACGAGCCGCGCGCGAAAAGGTTTGCCGTTTCGTGAGCGGAACCCCGAGAGTACTTCCCGGGTCCGACGTTCCTCGATCAACTGCCTGGCGATCTCCGGTGTGAGGGTTCGGCTGGCGACGCGTTTCCAAATCACAAAACCGCAGCCGACCTCCTCCCGGCTCTTCCAGCTCGTGCAGCCGTAAGCCTTGGAGTTCTCCTTGATGATCTCGCCCGTCTCGGCTCCACAGCGGGGGCAGGGGCCCAGCTCGACCCGCTCCGGCCGGAGCTGCTCCTTGTCCAGGGCGGCGATCTGCTCCACGGTCTCCTTGGCGAAATCGGCGATCCCCTTCATGAACTTCTTGCGATCGCCGCGCCCATGCTCGATGTCAGAGAGCTTGTGCTCCCAGTCGCCCGTCAGCTCAGGGGAGGTCAGCTTGTGGTCCTCGAGCATGGTTATGACCTGGATACCTTTGGGCGTCGCCTGAAGGTCCTTGCCGACGCGCTCGATGTACTCGCGGCGGATCAGGGTCTCGATCGTCTCGGCGCGCGTAGCCGGGGTGCCCAGCCCGGACTCCTTCATCGCCTCGCGGAGCTCCTCGTCGTCGATGAGCTTGCCGGCGGTCTCCATGGCCGACAGCAGCGTCGCCTCGGTGTAGCGCGGCGGCGGCTTCGTCATCTTGTCCTCGATCTCGGCCGCGATGCAGCGCACGGTCTGGCCTTCCTGGAGCGCCGGGATCTCCCCGCCTTCGGACTCGTCCTCCGACTGTCGCTCGTGATCGGGCTCGAGGCCGTAGACGCCGCGCCACCCGGCCTCGAGCGTGATCTTGCCGCGCGTGCGGAAGCGCTCCTCCTCGACGATCGTGATGACTGTCGTGCGGGCATATCGCGCCGGTGGGTGGAACACCGCGAGGAAGCGCTTAGCGACCAGGTCGAACACACGGCGCTCGTCGGGCGAGAACGCCTCGATGTCCTTGTCGATGTCGGTCGGGATGACCGCGTGGTGGTCGCTGACCTTCGCGTCGCTGACGACGCGTCCGAGCGGCAGCTGGTCGAGTGCGAGCACGAACTCTGCCCCCTTGCGGTAGTCCTCGATCGGCTGCAGCGTGGCCGCCGTCGGCTTCAGCTGCGCGACCATGTCGCCGGAGAGGAAGCGCGAGGACGTACGGGGATACGTGATCGCCTTCTTGCTTTCGTAGAGGGACTGTGCGGCCTGCAGCGTGCGCCGCGCGGAGAAGCCGTAGCGCCGGTTCGCGTCGCGCTGGAGCGAGGTCAGGTCGTAGAGGAGCGGTGCGCGCTCGGACTGCTCCTTGCGCTCGACCTTCTCGACCGTCCCGTCCTGGCCGGAGACCTTGGCGACGATCGTGTCGGCGCGCTCGAGGTCCCCGAAGATCCGCGTCTCGTCGCCCTCGAACCAGATTCCCTGGTACGGCGGCTGGAACGTCCCGTGGATGAGGCGGTACGGCTCGGGGACGAACGCCTGGATCTCGCGCTCCCGCCTGACGATCAGCCCGAGCGTCGGCGTCTGCACGCGGCCGAGCGAGACGACGCCCCCGACCCAGGCGCGGCCGCGAATCGTCGCGGCGCGCGTCGCGTTCATGCCGACGAGCCAATCGGCCTCGGAGCGAGAGCGCGCGGCGTCCTCCAGAGACTGCATCTGCGTGCCCGGGCGGAGCTTCCCGAAGCCTTCGCGGATCGCCTGCTTCGTCATCGACGAGATCCACAGGCGCTCGACGGGTTTCGGCGCCTTCGGGCTCGTTGCGGAGTTGCCGAAGACCGACTCGTACACGTAGGCGAAAATGAGCTCGCCCTCCCGGCCGGCGTCGCACGCATTGATGATCTTGTCCACGTCCTCGCGCTTCAGCAGCGTCTCGATCAGCTTCAGCTGCTTCTTCGACTTCGCGTCGCGGGGCACGAGCTTGAAGCCGTCCGGCGGCACGATCGGCAGGTCGGCCATCTTCCACTTCTTCCACTTCTCGTCGTACTCCTCGGGCTCGGCGAGCTGGACGAGGTGGCCGACGGCCCACGTGATCACGTAGTCGTCGGACTCGAGGAAGACGGCTTCCTCGCGCGTCGCCCGGGACTTGGTCGTCGACTTCGCGGCCTCGACGACCTCTTCGTTCGTCGGCTCTTCGGCCTTCTTCTTGCCCCGCTTCGGCTTGATGTCGTCGAGCTTCCGCCGCTGGAAGGGTCCTTCCAGCGCGCCCGCGAGGTCGCGGCCGACGGAGGGCTTCTCTGCGATCACAAGGGTCTTCGCCATCCAAAACACCATAGCGCCCCTCGGAATGGGCGCCGGGCCGGGAGATACTTGGCCGCGTGCGGCCCAGTCCCTTCTATTCGCTCGCCGCCGGCCTCTCCTGGCCGGTGCTGCGGTGGGTGTATCGATTGCGTGCCGAGGGTGAGGAGAACCTTCCCGCGGAGGGCGGCTACGTCCTCGCGGCCAACCACATCTCGAACCTGGATCCCTGGCCGCTCGGGCTCCCGCTCTGGCCGAAGAGCTTTCTCCGCTTCATGGCGAAGTCGGAGCTCTACTGGTGGCCGCTGAATCATCTGATCACCGCCGGCGGCGGCTTCCCCGTACGGCGTGGCGAGCGTGACCTCGAGGCGATCAAGAAAGCGGTCGACCTCGTCCGCGAGGGACACGTCGTGGCGATGTTCCCGCACGGCACGCGGCAGCGGAAAGGGCTCGTGAAGAGGTACCAGCCCAAACCGCATACCGGCGCCGCTCGAATCGCGCTCGAGGCGGGAGTGCCGCTCGTGCCGGCTGCGATCGCCGGGACCGACCGGCTCTCGAGGCTCGGCCCGCTGCGCGTGCGGTACGGCGAGCCGATCCCGCTGGACGATCTGAAGGACGAGGACCCTTCGCTCGCCGCACGCGAGGCGACCGAACGGCTGATCGCGGAAATCGAACGGCTGGGCACAGATTTGTGACCCGGCCGCTGCTCGTCATCGACGGCGACTCTCTCGCGCACCGCGCGTACCACGCGCTGCCCAAGACGATGCGGCGTGCGGAAGGCAAACCCAGCAACGCGCTCGTCGGGTTCTCGAACTTCCTCATGCGCCTCTGGCAGGCCGAAGCGCCGCGTGCCGTGATTGTCGGCTGGGACACGCTCTTCGTGCCGACCTACAGGCACGAGCTCTTCGCGGGGTACCAGGGTGGGCGAGAGTTCGACGCCGAGCTCGTGGAGCAGCTCGACCTGCTGCCGGAGCTCGTCCGGTCCTTCGGCTTCGCCGCCGCGAAGGGTGCGGGCTACGAGGCCGACGACTTTCTCGCAGCCGCGGTCGAGCAGGAGGAGAAGAAGAGCGGGGGCACGGCGGTCGTGGTCACATCCGACCGCGACTCGTTCCAGCTCGCGAGCGAGCGGACGACCATTCTCCAACCGACCCGCGGCGTGAGCGAGCTTACGCGTGTCGGACCGGCGGAGGTGCGTGAGCGCTACGGCGTCGAGCCGGGGCAGGTGCCGGACTTCATCGCGTTGCGCGGAGACCCGTCGGACAAGCTTCCCGGAGCACGCGGCGTCGGCCCGAAGACGGCGGCGAACCTCCTGGCGCAGTACGGGACGCTGGAGGCGATGCTGGAGGACGGCCGTTTCGAGGCGCAGGCGGAGGAACTACGGATGTACCGGCGAATGACGACGCTAGACGCCTCCGCCCCCCTACCTCCCCTCGAAGACCAGACCCCGAAATGGGTGGAGGCGTCCTCCTTCGTACGGCAGCTGGGCATGAACGCCCAGGCGGACAGAATCGCCGCCCAGGCCGCATAGGATCGCAGCGGTGGACCCCCGATCGACGTCCTGACTCACCCGGCGCTCGCGCGCCTGCACCCCGCGTTCGGCCATCCGGAATCGCCCGAGCGCCTCGCTTCGTTGCTCGAGGCATTCCCGAGCCGGCGCGAAGGGAGAACCGCAACGGTGGAGGAAGTTCTTCGGTGTCACACGCGTGAACACGTAGAGCACGTGCTGGCGGTCCGCGAGCCGACGTGGCTCGACGCCGACACCCCGGCGAGCGAGACGACGGCGGAAGCTGCGCTGCTGGCGGCGGGGACCGCGATCGAGGCTGCGCGGGCGGGCGGGTTCGCACTCGTTCGCCCACCTGGACACCACGCGCTCAGCAGCCGCGCAATGGGTTTCTGCATCTTCAACAACGTCGCGATCGCCGCGCGCGCCGCTCAGGTGGACGGCGCGCGAGTCGCGATCGTCGACTACGACGTCCACCACGGCAACGGCACGCAGGAGATCTTCTGGGAGGACGACACGGTTCTGTTCGTCTCGCTCCATCAGTGGCCCTTCTACCCCGGTAGCGGAGAGCCGGCCGACCAGAGCGAGACGACCGTGAACGTTCCGTTGAGCGCCGGGTCCGGCGACGAGGAGTACTTCCTGGCGTTCGACGAGGTGGTCGTCCCCGCGGTCGAGCAGTTCCGTCCCGATCTGCTCCTCGTGTCGGCCGGCTTCGATGCTCATGAGGAAGACCCGCTTGCGCAGATGCGCGTCACCACCGACGGCTTTCGTGAGCTCAGCAGACGCTGCGCAGCCCTTGCGCCGCGCGTCGCCGCGGTGCTCGAAGGGGGCTACAACATCGCCACGCTGCCGCGCCTGGTTGCTGCCGCGTTAGAAGGGTTCTCCCAGCCACAGCGTTGACGGGTCGTTTGGGTCGACCGGTCGTTTCCGACGGACGCACGGGCAAAGCCCGCGCGTCCTGATGCGGCACCGACGAGCGGTGCCTTGGCAGGAAACACGACGGCCGGCTGAGAGCCGGCCGTCGAAGTCGTTCGCCACTGCTGATTCGTTCTCCACATTTCGCTCCGTCTGGGGAGCGATGCATCAGACTTGCCCGAAGTATCGGCATTGCGCCCCCCCGGAGACATCGCCTGGGCCGGGGGAAGGCACTCACCCAAAATGAGTGAGTCAGCCGCGGGCGACGGAAAGAGCCTCGAGCGCTTCCCGGCGCGAGGAGACCCCGAGCTTTCGCAACAGGCTCTTCACGTGCGAGCGAACGGTGTGCTCGGAGATGTACAGCCGCTTCGCGATCTCGTCGGTGGCGAGGTGGTCGTCGAGAAGCAGAAGCACCTCGAGCTCCCGCGCCGAAAGGGTTGCTGCGATCGAGTCGGGCACACCCGAGCTGCGCCCGCCGCCCTCACGCACTTGCTCGAGCAGCCGGCGCGCTATGGCTCCCGAGAGTGCGGCTTCTCCCTGCGCGACACCGCGCAGGAAATCCACGATCCGTTCCGGCGGCTCGCTCTTCAGCAGGTAGCCGGCTGCACCGCCCCGAATCGCGCCGAGGAGGTTCTCCTCCGTGCCGGAGGCCGTGAGGACGACGACCTCACACTCAGGGGCAGCCTCGCGCAATCGCGGTAGCGCGCTGAGGCCGTCGAGGCCGGGCATGGACAGGTCGAGCAGGATCAGGTCGGGCTCCAGCCTGGCGGCCGCCTCGATCGCCTCCTCGCCGTCGGAGGCCTCCCCGACCACCTCGAAGCCGTGCTGCGTCAGGAGCCCGGCGAGGGCCGAGCGGGTCAGGGGGTGGTCGTCGACGAGAAGGATTCGCTCAGCCATCAGGGTTTCAACGCTTACAACGCTTATCGGCGGACTGCGATCTGCCGACAACAGTGAACATGAGACAAGACGGCAGAGACGACTTCCAGGCCTGGCTCTGGGGAGAAATCCTCCTGTTCGGCCTGCTCGGCTCCTCGCTCGCCCTCTTCCTCTCCAACCACGACCTCCAGACGAAGTTCTCGCTGCCGCAGCTCGGCCTCGTGCTCCAGACGGTGATGGCGTTCGCGGGCGGGATCATCGCCCTCCTGGCCGGGATCCGCTTCGCGGTCGAGGGTCGGCGCCTCGACCTCTTCCTCTGCACCGGCTTCCTGATCGCCTCCCTGTCCATAGTCGCCTTCGCGATTGCGCCCGTCCTCGACGGTCAGCCCGTCCACCGCTCGGAGGCGTGGGCAGGCGTCGCCGGCCGCCTGCTCGCATGGACGCTGATCGCGGCGGCGCCGTTCGTGCCCGGACGGTCGGGGCCTCGCGCTCTTGCGAACACCGCGGTCGCAGCGTGCGTCGTGCTCGTCCTCGGGTGGCTCGCCCTGCGCTCCTCCGACGCCGTGCTCCCTGCGATCGACCCTCACTCCGAGACTCCCGGCCTGCTGACGGGCTCGCTCGCCGCTCAGGCGCTCCTGAATCTCCTCGCGGTGGTCGGCTTCGGGAAACGCTTCTACGAGCGCCGCGAAGACCTCGACCGCTGGCTCGCGCTCGGCTCGACGCTGATGCTGTTCGCGTCATTGCACTACGTGTTCACGCCTGTGCTGGCGGCGGGCTCCGTCTCACGCGGCGACGCCTTGCGGCTGCTCGCCTACGGGCTGCTGCTCGCCGGCGCCTGGCGCGCGATCAGCTTCGCGGAGTTCGGGCGCGCAGTGGCCGAGGAGCGCGCGCGGGTCGCGCGCGAGATCCACGACGGGCTCGCGCAGTACCTCTTCGCCGTTTCGACGCACGCGTCGATGTTGCAGAACGGAGCGCCGCAGGAAGAGACGATCGCAAAACTGCGAGAGGCGGCGAACGCGGCGCAGCAAGAGGCGCGCTTCGCGATCCTTGCGCTCTCCACTGCGGCCGGAAACGCACCGTTCGACGCGGCGCTGAGCCGGTACATCGAGTTCCTGACGGCTGACGGACAGCTCGAGGTCGACCTCGAGATCGACCCCGACGTCAGGCTTGCGCCGGACGAGCAGATCGAGGTCTTCCGCATCGTGCAGGAGGGCCTGGCCAACGTGCGCAAGCACGCGAACGCCACGCGAGCCGAGGTCGTGATCGGTATGCGCGACTACGAGCGCTTCGTGTTGGTCCGTGATGACGGCGAAGGCTTCGACGGTGAGTCGTCGGCGGCAGGGCAGGGCTTGAAGAACATTCGCGCGCGCACGAAGACCATCGAGGGCGGATTCACGCTCACCTCGAAGCCCGGTCTCGGCACCGCGCTCGAAGTCGTGCTGCGCACTTAACCCCTACGCTTCGGCGTGTGAAGGATCCGGTTGCACTCTGCGCCGACGCCGTGGCGGGCTGGCACACCGCGTGGCTCACGGCGCTCGAACTTCGGTCTGCCGCCGACGCCGACGCGTGGCGCGCGCTGGACCCGCCGCCGCATATCTATTTCAGTGCGATCACGCTTCGCCTGGACACGCCGGCGAACGCGGTCGCCGGCACAGCTGGAGCCGTCTGCGACTCGTGGCAGACCATCGACCTCGAGCAGGCCGGCTTCCGCGACTGGCGGCGCGAGCCGTGGTTCCTTCGCGCCTCGTCAGAGGTCTCTGGCGACGAGACGCCACCGGAGCTCGAGATCGTGCGGGTAGCGACTGCGCGGGAGGTGGAGGAACTCGAGGCCGTCAGTGTGTGCGGGTTCGAGAACGAAGGCGCGACGATCGACCCGGGCACGCTTCATCCGCCGACGATCCTCGACGATCCGCGCATGGTCCTGTGGCTCGGGCGGGTCGAGGGCAAGCCGGTCGGCGCAGCGATGAGCTACCGCACAGACGAAGCCGTCGGAATCTTCGGCGTCACGACGATCGCGTCCATGAGACGGCGTGGATACGGCACTGCACTCACGCGTGCGGCAATGCTGGTCGACAGCGGTCTACCGTCCGTCCTCGCGCCGAGTCCGGAAGGGGAGCGGCTGTACCGGCGGCTCGGCTTCGAGCACGTCGGCGAGCTCCGGATCTGGAGCCGCCGCGTGTAGCCCCGTCATCTCGTTATCGAGACGAGGTGCTCTTCCTCAGAACCGCCCTTGACCATGATCGTGCGGACGTTGCCGACGCCCTTGATGTAGTACTTGTGCTCCACCACGCCACGCTCGAGCGGCGTCCACTCGCTCGTCTCCAGTGCGTGATGGAAGCTGCCGTACGGAACGGTGACGGACTCGTCCCTGCTCAGAACCTTCGCCATGTCTTCCGCATGGCCCGCGTAGTACTCCTGGCGGTATACGCCCCCGACGCTCGGATTGGCTTTCATCACGATGCCGGGCTTCGCGCCGTGGACTCCCGCCTCCCACGAGCCGTCGCTGCGCACCCACTTGCCGTTCACGAAGTCCGACGAGTCCTCGCCGAGGTACCAGACGTTGCCGTGCTTGTCCTGCGCATACCAGTCGAAGGTCTTCTCCTCGCGCTTACCACCGATCAGCACCTGGTCAAGAACGACTGTCGCACGGATACCGAGGATCACCTTCGTCTTGTGCGTGGCGAAGACGGAGATCTGGCGCGCTTTCCCTTGCTGCGTCCCGCGGTAGAGGAAGGTCGTACCCGGTCGGAGCGGGAAGTACTTGTTGTCGATCCGGGTGACGAAGTCGCCGGGTGGCGGTAAGACCGGGATCGGCGTCGCAGCCTTGGCCGTGGGCAACGGAGACCGGGGCGCCGCGAGCGCGACCAGCGCGAAGACGAGAGGGACACCGGCGACGAGTGCTGCGGCTATGACGATCCGTTTCGGCATGTTCCCTCCTCGTTGATCAGCCCAGGCTAGGAAATGGAACTGAGAGGCTGATGAAAGCCGGGACCCTCGCTTTCATCTCTCTCTCATCGAATGGAAAACCCCCGCAGAGCGGGGGTTTTCGTTAGCAGGCCCGTAAGCCGGATTCTGTTTTCGGTGACCATCCCTCTGTGCAGCAACCCGGTCCCTCGGCGGGCCGCCTGATGGCGGGACCTGTTTGCCTTGCACCGGACGGGGTTTGGCTAGCCGCCGTGTCGCCACGACGCTGGTGGGCTCTTACCCCACCTTTTCACCCTTACCTTCAGCGTCTCCGGAGAATCGCTGCAGGCGGTCTCCTTTCTGTGCCACTTTCCGTCGGCTTTCGCCGCCTGGGTCGCCCCAGCGTCCTGCCCTATGGTGTCCGGACTTTCCTCGAGCCTCGAAAGACCCGCGGTCACCCGGCCTGCATCTCGAATTGTAGCTTCGCTTGTTCCGGCTTGGTCGAAAATCCCACGCGCTCCAGTAGGTCAGCGCAGACGGATGAACGTCGGCGTCGCAAGCGCCGCCTTGGACCCGCGGTCACCC
>JBGPYI010000061.1:0-9857 GCA_041493175.1 Gaiellaceae bacterium
GCTGCCCTGATGGCGCTCGCGCGATCGCGGGTGACTCGCCAGCTCACGGACGACGAGCGGCGGACGTTCGGCGTCAACTGACGCGAGCGGCGGCCAGCTCGACTGTTTGTCGCGCCTCTACATCACCAGCCCAGTCGTTCACCTCTCCGGCACGCTCCTGGTCGCGGCGGCCGTCGCCGCGTCTTATGTGGGGCGAAGAGGCATTACTGTGCTGCCCACCAGCACAACCAGTTCCACAGACTTTTCAGTTGCAAAGCCGGCGCTCTCCCAACTGAGCTAACGCCCCGAGCGCGGGCAGTGTAGCTTCGCCGCGCGCGGGCTCCTTCCCTACGGCCAGCGGTCGCTCGTGTCCTTGTCGAGCGGGCCGCCGTTGCGGCAGTCGGCCGTCCAGAGCGACGAGTGCAAGCGCTTCTTGCGGTAGAGCTCCCACGCGCGCTGCGCCAGGCTCCCCGCTTCCGTCGGTTGGGCCCCGAGCCCTGCTGCGAGCGAGTCGACGTCCTGCACGGCGTCGCACTCGGCCGCGACCCGCGAGCCGTCGCCCCCTCCGCGCTCGGCTTCGCTGCCCAGCTCGACGAGGGCTCGCACCAGCTTGTCGTCCACGGTCCTCTTGCCGTCGTATGCGAAACGGTCCAGCGTCCTGCAGCTCTCGGGGGACAGATTGACGACGCCCTGGAACGCGTCGGCCGCGCCGTAGAACTTCCGTGACGTCTCCGCTCCCAGCGCCGTAGTCTCCCGCTGGATCGCAGCCCAGTCGTGCGTCGACCAGCAGCGCACCTGCGTGTTAGTCGAGACCGTGTGCGTGGCCGCGCTCGAGTAGCGGGAGTCCACCCGGCTTCCCTTCAAGGGGCCTTCGTGCACCGGCAGGTCCGACTCCAGCACGAGGTGTTGCATCAGCCGTCGATCGGCGCTGATCAGGTCGAGCACACCGCCGAGCAACCGCCGCTTCGCGGACGGGACGCCGCGATAGCGTGCGTAGTCGTCGGCGGCGCGACTCGCCCACCGGCAGGCGCTGAGGCTGAGGTCGCGCACCTCTCCGAAGCTCTTCGGCGACGGCTCCGCGGCGCGCTGGTAGGACACCCTGCACCGTCGCAACGAAGCGAATGGAAGAACGAGGGCCTGGCGGCTGCTCGTTTGCGTCGCCTGTTCGTAGATGCCGTTCAGCCGGTCGTAGGCACCGGCCCACCAGCCGCCGTAGGTATGCACCCACGCGAGCTCCGGCTCGCTGAGCCCACGCCGCGACGGGCCGCGATCACCGGTGAGGACGATGACCGTCACCGCCAAGGCGGCCAGAAAAAGGAGCATTACGGCTGGACCCTTCAGCCGTGAAGACTTTATCCAGCCGGCTCAGGCTGCTTCGGGATAAGGCGGCGGCAACGGCGGGAGATCCAAGTCCGGCTCGGCCTCGGCGTCGTCCATGAGCTGCTCGGCCCAGTCGTCCGACTCGAGGTAGTCCCCGACGATCTCGTCTGCGTGCGAACCCGGCATCACGGCTCCTTTGTGGTTGTTCGAGCCGCAGGGACCGTCACAGTGCTCGCCAGTGATGTCGGCGGCCACGATGGGCCGGCGCATCCCTCATCCGGTCCAAACGCGGCCGGGCCGGGCTTTGCCTGGCCCGGCCTGTGACGCCGGAGGGAGAGCCATCGAATCCGAGTCATCATGGCTCCGGCGCAGCCGGAGCCGGACTCGGATTCGTGATTAGGCCGCGCGTTCGAGGCGCTCTTCGACCCTGGCCCGGGCGACGATGTGGTTGCGATCGCCGAAGCGGAGTTCCGCCTTCAGCGTGCGCTCCTCGTCCCACAGGTGGTCTAGGCGCTCGCTCAGACTCTTGAGCTCTGCAGCCGCGGCTGGGTCATGCCCCTGAGAAAGGATGTGCCACAGCTCGGTCCGCCGCTCGCTGGTCTGCTCGATCTCTTGGTGAATCTCAGTCAGGGTCATGCCTCTAAAAACGAGGTCTAGGTGAACCTCATTCCCGGGGCCCGAGGAAGAAAAAAACCAGCACTCCGAGGCCCACCACGGCGGCCCCGATCGCCACGGCGTTCAGCACCGAGGTCACCGGTAGCCCAACTGGTCCAACCGGTCTTCGTCGATTCCGAAGTAGTGGGCGAGCTCGTGCAGGACGGTGATCCGGATCTCGTGCTCGAGCTCCCCGGGGTCGTGCCCGAACTCCTCCTCGAGGGGCCGCCTGTAGATCGTGACCTTGGCCGGCAGGTACGGCGCCTCCTCGAAGAGCCCGAAGAGGTCGGGCTCCCCGGGGTGCTCGTCTTCCACGACCACCGCCACGTTCTCGAGGCGACGGGCGAGGTCTGGCGGGAGCGCGTCGAGGGCGCGCCGGACGTGCTCCTCGAAGTCGAGCACTAGTACCTCGGCATCAGCGGGCGTCGTTTCGCGATGAGGCGGACGGTCAGCGCCCCGAAGACGAACCCGCCGACGTGGGCGAAGAAGGCAACGCCGCCGCCTGCCTGCGGCTGCACGACCGACCAGCCGCCCTGCCAGAGCTGGAACAGGAACCAGAAGCCGAGGAAGAAGACCGCCGGGAGCTCCTGGAAGAAGATGAAGAAGAAGAAGATCGCGGTCAGGACGCGCGCGTTCGGCAGCAGCACGAAGTAGGCCCCGAGCACCGCTGCGATCGCGCCGCTCGCCCCGATGTTCGGGATGCTCGCGTCCTGCGCCGAGCCGTAGTGCAGCGTGACGAAGGTCTGCACCGCAGTCGCGGCGAGCCCGCCCGCGATGTACCAGAGGAAGAAGCGAACTTTGCCGAGCGCGTCCTCGACGTTGTTGCCGAAGATCCAGAGAAAGAGCATGTTGAAGAGGATGTGCTCCCAGCCTCCGTGCATGAACATGGACGTGAAGGTGTTCTCGTACCACGGGATCTCTGCGTGCAAGGCGGGTCCGAGGCACGGTCCATCGATCTTGCACGGGTAGTAGCCGTAGTGGATGACGTCGGTGTCGACGGGCGTGCCCGTGAACTCCCAGATCCAGACGATCACGTTCACGACGATGATCCCGATCGTGACCACCGGAAACGTTCGGGTCGGAACGTTGTCCTTCAGCGGCAACATGCCGCGGGAGTCTTACCGAATCACGAGAGCCATCAGCGCCTTCTGGGCGTGCAGGCGGTTCTCGGCCTGGTCCCACACAGCTGACTGCTGTCCGTAGAGGACGTCCTCTGCGATCTCCTCGCCGTAGTGGGCGGGGAGGCAATGCAGGACGATCGCGTTGTCGCCGGCCTGCTTGACCAGATCTGCGTCGATGCCGAAGCCCGCGAGGTCCTGCAACCGCTGCCGGCGCTCCTCTTCCTGGCCCATGGACGTCCACACGTCGGTGTAGAGGACGTCGGCACCTTCGACGGCGGCTCGCGGATCGTCGGCGAGCTCGACGGTTCCCCGGCCGGCGTCGCGGGCGACGCGCACCACCTCCTCGTCAGGCCGGTAATCGTTAGGCGTCGCGGCGACGAACTCCATTCCCAGCTTGGCGGACGCGACCATCAGCGACGCGCACACGTTGTTGCCGTCGCCCAGGTAGACGACCTTCAACCCTTCGAGACGGCCGAAGCGCTCGCGGATGGTCATGACGTCGGCGAGTGCCTGACAGGGATGAGCGCTGTCGCTCAGCCCGTTGATGATCGGGATGGATGCATTGGCCGCCAGTTCCTCGACATCGGACTGGGCGAACGTCCGGATCATGATCGCGTCGAGGTATCGAGAGAGGACGACGGCCGTGTCCTTGATCGTCTCGCCGCGCCCGAGCTGGAGGTCGCCCGCCGAGAGGTAGAGCCCGGTGCCGCCGAGCTGGTAGATGCCGACCTCGAACGAGACGCGGGTCCGAGTCGAAGGCTTCTGGAAGATCATCCCGAGCGTTCGGCCCGGAAGCAGATGGTGCTCCTCGTGGGCGTGCTGGAGGCGCTTGAGCTCGTCGGCCAGGTCGAGCACCTCGAGTAGCTCGTCGCGGTTCCAGTCCGCGACCCGGGTGAAGGAGCGCCCTTTCAGGCTGTCAGCGACGGCGACCATCTCTCTCGATCCTACGGGCGGACCCGCGTGCCCGCGATGCCGCCGAGCGCATCCTCGAGCACGTCGAAGTTCGTGATCAGCGTCTCGCCGGCGAAACTGAGTGCGGACTCGACCTTCGGGCGCATGGAGCCTTCCGGCAACTGCGGCAGCAGCGCCTCGGCGTCGCTGCGAGAGAGCTCACGGATCTCTTGCTGATCCGGTTCGCCGAAGCTGCGATAGACCGCGGGCACTTCGGTGAGGATGATCAGGCGCTCCGCGTCGAGTGCGCGCGCAAGCAATGCGGATGCGCGGTCCTTGTCGATCACCGCGTCCACCCCCGAGAGCCGGCCGCCGCGCCGCACGACCGGGATGCCGCCGCCGCCGCACGCGATCGTGACTGTTCCTGCGCCTGCGAGCCGACGGATCGCGTCGAGCTCCACGATCTCGAGCGGCTCCGGGGAAGGCACGACGCGGCGATGGCCGCGGTTTGCGTCCGACACGAGCGCCCAGCCGCGCTCGCGCTCGAGCGCCTCGGCTTCTTCGGCCGAATAGAACGGGCCGATCGGCTTCGTCGGGCGGTCGAAGGCCGGATCGTCGGGCGCAACGCTGACGTGCGTCAGGACGCACGCGACGTCGCGATCCTCGAGGGCGGGGCGGAGCTCCATGGAGATCAGCGCGCCGATCTCCGCCTGGGTCTGCGCAACCGCGAGCCACAGCGGCAACGGCGGAGCTTCCGCCGCCGCCCGTTCCTGCCGCAGCAGCTCGTTGCCGACCTGCGGCCCGTTGCCGTGCGTAATGACAAGACCCGGTTCGCCGAGCAGCGGCTGCAGCGCGGTGACCGCGCGGCGAAGGTTCGCGAGCTGCTCGGCCGCAGTGCCGCGCTCGCCGGGTCGCATGAGCGCGTTCCCGCCAAGGGCGACGACCGTGCTCACACGAGTGCTGTTTCCAGCAGTCCCTTCTCCGCGAGCACGTCTTTCAGCGTCGGCTCGCCGATCTCCTGAAGCTTGTACGTCACGCGCAGGGCCGGCTTGTCGAGATCGATCAGCTTGCGCAGGTCGATCGGCGTCCCGATCAGAACCAGGTCGGCCTCGCAGCGCTGAATCGTCTCGCGCAGGTCTTCCATCTGCTCGCGCCCGTATCCCATTGCCGGAAGCAGCGCGCCGACGTTCGGATACTTCTCGAACGTCTTGGCGATGGAGCCGACCGCGCACGAGCGTGGGTCGACGAGCTCGGCGGCGCCGTACTGCTTCGCGGCGAGGACGGCGGCGCCGTAGGTCATCTCGCCGTGCGTGAGGGTTGGGCCGTCTTCCACGGCGAGCACGCGCTTCCCTCTGATCTCCTCCGTGTCGCCTTCGACGAGGAACGGCGATGCGGCGAGGACGATTCGTGCGTCCGTCGCGTTCTCGTGAATTGAGCTCAGGACCGCGTCGATGCCCTCCTGCGTCGCGCTGTCCATCTTGTTGACCACGCAGACGTCCGCCATGCGGAGGTTCGTCTCACCGGGGTGGTAGCGGAGCTCGTGTCCCGGGCGGTGCGGATCGACGACGACGATGTGCAAGTCGGGCTTGATGAACGGTGTGTCGTTGTTGCCGCCGTCCCAGAGGATGACGTCCGCCTCCTGCTCCGCCGCGCGCAGGATGCGCTCGTAATCGATGCCGGCGAAGACGAGATTGCCCTCGGCGAGATGCGGCTCGTACTCCTCGCGCTCCTCGATCGTCGCGTCCGCTGCCTCGAGGTCCTCGTAGCGCTCGAAGCGCTGCACGGCCTGCTTGGCCAGATCCCCGTACGGCATCGGATGGCGCAACACGGCGACTCGCTTGCCGGCCTCGCGGAGCAGCTCGGCGACCCGCCGCGTCGTCTGGCTCTTGCCCGAGCCCGTGCGGACCGCGCAGATCGCCACCGTCGGCTTCGACGAAGCGAGCATCGTCTGCCGTGGGGCGATCAGCTCGTACGACGCGCCGGCGGCGAGCGCGCGCGAGCCGATGTGCATGACGTGCTCGTGCGTGACGTCCGAGTAGGCAAACACGACTACGTCGATCTCGTGCTCGCGAACGAGTTGCTCGAGCGCCGATTCCGGCAGGATCGGAATGCCTTCCGGATACAACGACCCTGCCAGCTCGGCGGGGTAGCGGCGACCGTCGATGTTCGGAATCTGGGTCGCGGTGAATGCGACCACCTCATGCTCCAGACGATCCCGGTAGACGAGGTTGAAGTTGTGGAAGTCGCGGCCGGCCGCGCCTGCGATCAACACCCTGACTCTAGCCATGCATAAAGCTTATGCATGGAGCCAGGATGGACTAGCGGAGAACCTCTCTAACGCGCTCGGCCACTGCCTCCATCTCCAGGGTCGAGCCGGTGACTTCCTTCAGCATCTCCTCGGCGCGCATCTTCTGGCCCTCGCCCCAGAGCTCGCGCAGCAGCGAGCCGGCCTCGCGGGTCGCGAACCACTTCGAGCCGAACTTTTCCTTCAGGTATGCACGCAGCTGCGCCTCGAACGCCCACGAGCGCAGGTAGGACGACACGTAGAAGCCGGAGTCGATGTCCGCGAGGTAGTTCGCGGGCGTGACGTCGATCTTCAAAGCGTCGGACAGCAGCTCTGCGTAACGGCCGCGCATCGTCGTCACGTCTTCTGCGGCGTGGAACTCGAGCTCGTACAGGATCTTCGCGGCGTAGCGGCGGACGAAGTACAGGAGGCCGGTCGCGCCTTCGACGGCGTACTCATTGGGACGCGGGAAGTCGAGTCGGCGCGTCAGCCACTCGGGCTCGTCTGTCAGGTGCTGCAGCAGCATCGCCCAGCCTTCAGTGACGGCGTTGTCGCCGAGCCGCTTCTCTTCCATCGAGAGGTCGCGCGACGTGTGCGCGAAGTGCTCGGTGTGTCCGCCTTCGTGGAAAAGCGCGCGCCAGTCGTCCGGGCCGCCGATCGGCTGGATGACGAGCACGACACGGTCGGGCACCTCGATCGGCGCGCAGAAAGCGCGCGGGCTCTTGTTCGGTCGCTCCTCGAGGTCGAGTGTCACGTTCTCCTGCGAGCTCAGGTCGATCCCCAGGTCCTGGAGGGTGCCCTCCAGCGCGGGGACCATCTTGTCCGCGGGGAACATCGGATCCCACTCGGGGGCGCGGAAGAGCCGCGGCACGTCCCAGCGCTCCGCTTCGGCGAGCGAGACACCGACGCGCGTGCGGAAGAGTTTGTCCGCCCACTCTTCATAGAGCCTCTCCGTCGAGTCGAGGAACGTGCGGCACTGCCCGGCGAGGTCGTCGAGTGCAGAGGACGGCAGAGCCTTGCGGTAGAGCTCGAGGTAGTTCGCGAACTCGAGGTCGCGGGTCCCGCGTTGCACTGTCCGGGCAGCGTCGAGGTGGAGCGAGTTCATGTGCTCGTCGAGGAGGGCGTTCGCGCGCTCGTCGAGCTCGCGCCGCTTGTCGCGGTCCGGCTCGTTGGCGAGGGCGGGGCGGACCATCCGGTAAGGAATCTCCTCGCCGCCCACCGACACCGCGAGCTCCGACTCCAGCTCGGCGAGCTTCTCGGCGTGGTCCCGGGTGAGCTCGCCGAAATACCCCTCGCACGCGAACCGCCAAAGCTCGCGCACCCGCGCACCGCCGTTCACTGCCAGGCCGATGGACTTGACCTGGTCGAGCTCGGTCAGATTCTTGTGGCGCTCGTAGATCGGCACCAGATCGAAGGTTTCCTTCAGCCCGGCGTAATGGAGGTAGAACTCCTCGTCGAGCTCCGCAATGAACCGGTCCGCCTGTTCGCGGTAGGCGTCCAGCTCCCGGTCAGAGGGCGGGGCGGGAGGCATCGTCTCGTAGGATACGTAAGCCGTGCAAGAGATCAGTCTCAAGACCGACCGCCGCACCCAGCTGGTGGACATCACCCAGCAGGTGCAGGACGCGCTCGGCTCGCTCAACGGCGCGGCCGCCGCACTCGTCTACGTCCCGCACACCACGGCGGGCGTCACCATCAACGAGGGCGCAGATCCCGCTGTCGCCCAGGACCTCGAAGCCGCGCTCGAGAAGGTGGTGGACGACGGCTGGGACTGGAAACACGTCGAAGACCCGGACGGGCCGAATGCGCCGTCGCACATTCGTGCGTCGTTGATGAGCCCGCAGATCCTCGTTCCGCTCGACGACGGCAAGCTCGCGCTCGGCAAATGGCAGGGAATCTTCTTTTGCGAGTTCGACGGGCCGCGCGAACGGAAGGTCTACGTCACTCCGCTGAGCTAGTAGTTCCCCAGTCTCCGGATTCACAGGACGATCGTACGGGCCGAGCCAGCCAGCGCATACCCTGGTCTTCGTGGCCGCGCCCGTCACGAAGGACCAGGAGCTGGAGCTCACCATCGACCGCCTCGCGTACGGCGGTAACGGCGTTGCGCGCTTGAACGGCTTCGTCGTCTTCGTGCGGCGCGGGCTTCCGGGCGACACCGTTCGGGCGCGCGTGACGAAAGTGCAGCGGCGGCACGCCGAGGCGCTCGTTACGGAAGTGGTGCATCCCAGCCCGCTGCGCGTCGAGGCTCCCTGCAAGCACTATCCCGCTTGCGGCGGCTGCCGGTTTCAGGACCTGGCGTACGAGGCGCAGGTCGAGGCGAAGCACGCTCAGGTCGGAGACGCCCTCCGCCGCATCGGCGGGTTCACGGACCCGCCGCTCGAGGAGATCCTGCCGGCGGTCGAGACCTTCCGCTACCGCAACAAGCTCGAGTATTCGTTCACCCAGCTCGAAGACGGACCGACGCTCGGCCTCCACAAAGCCGGGCGCTGGGACGAGGTGCTCCAGATCGAGGACTGCTGGCTGACGACAGACCTCGGCAACGCGATCCGAAACGCAGTGCGGGAGTGGGCGCGCGGCGACAAGCTCGTCGCGTACGACCAGGCAGAGCACACGGGCTATCTCCGCCATTTCGTCGTGCGCGAGGCTCGCAACACGGCCCAGGTGCTCGTCCAGCTCGTCACGAGCCCCGGCGAGAATTTCGACACGGGTGGATTCGTCGACACACTGCGGCGGTTCCCCGAGGTGCGTTCGATCCACTGGTCGGTGAACGACAGGCCGGCGGAGGTGACGACGAACCTTCCCACCCGGCTGCTGTGGGGAGAAGAGGCGATCGAGGAGCAGCTGTGCGGGATGCGTTTCCGCGTTCGCCCGAACGCGTTCCTGCAGACGAACACGCTCATGGCGGAGAAGCTCTACGAGACCGCGCGTGAGTTCGCCGCACTCACCGGCGACGAAACGGTGTACGACCTCTATTGCGGGATCGGCACGATCGGGCTCCTGCTCGCTCGGGACGCGCTCACGGTGTGGGGGGTCGACGTCTCGGAGGAGTCGATCGCGTGCGCACTCGAGAACGCGGAGCTGAACGGGATCGGAAATGCCGCGTACTTCGCCGGCAACGTCGGCCAGGTGCTGGAGGATCTGCACGAGCGTGCCGGCGATCCGGATGTGGTCGTCGTCGATCCGCCGCGCGCGGGACTCGCCGGAAAGGCGCTCAAGCGCCTCGGCGAGATCGGCGCGCCGCGCATCGTGTACGTGAGCTGCAATCCCACGACCCTGGCGGGCGACGTCAAGCGCCTGCGGGCGGAGTACGGCTACGGGCTCCGGCGTGTGAAGCCGGTCGACATGTTCCCGCACACGCCGCACGTCGAGGCCGTGGCCCTGCTCGAGAGGGAATGACCGAAGGGTTCGACCGGCGGTCCCGGCTGCGGCGCGTCAAGGCTCGCTACGACCCGTCTGCCGGCGGCCGCTCCCGCCTGAGCCGCGTCCAAGTCAGGTCGCCGTTCGCGAGCAGGAACCCGAGTGCGAGCAGGGGCAGCGCGGGGAGGCCGCCGATGTGGCCCCAGACCGCGAGCGCGAGCGTGGCGCCGAATGACAACGTCAGCAATAACCAC
>JBGPYI010000086.1:0-8426 GCA_041493175.1 Gaiellaceae bacterium
AGGCCGCCCTCGATGTTTCCGCCTCTCGTCTCGCCGCGCGGCCGCGACCAATGTCGGCGCTAAGCCGGCGCAGACAGGCACGTATTCGGGAGGTATCGTCGACCGCGAGGGTGGCGGGTGTTCACCCCACCCTGAGGGTGGGGGTGCGCGTGCTCGTCTCTCGGATGCTGCGGCTTAGGATGCACTCGTGCTTCGGTTGCAGCACATCACGTTCTCCTGCGACGACCCGGCGCGCGTCGCCGAGTTCTGGGGACAGCTGCTCGACTACGAGACGGCTGCTGCGGGCGACAGCTGGCTGGCGACCGATCCCCGCGGAGAAGGGACGCGGCTCCTCTTCAACCGGATGCCGAAGTCGCCGACGATCGAAGTACCGATCCACGTCGACGTGAACGTCCCCGACCGCGAGGCGGAGCTGGCGCGGGTGCTCGAGCTCGGCGGACGGCTCGTCGAGACGAAGTCACGAAGCGCCGCCGACCTCTCGGAAACCTGGACGGTGATGCGCGATCCCGAAGGGAACGGCTTCTGCATCCAGTCGCCGCCGAATGCTCTGCCGCACCGCTACATCGGCAACATCACGTTCTCCTGCGCCGAGCCCCAGGAGCTTGGACGGTTCTGGGCGAATGCCCTCGACTGGCCCGACGAGGAGATCGACGACGGCTTTCTCCAGCAGCTCCGCGATGCCGGGATGGACGAGCGCGAGTTCACCGGCTTCTACGCCACACGCCCGCCGGACGGCGGCCGCCCGCGTTTTCTCTTTCAGCGCCGCGAGAAGTCCCGGCCCGCGTCGTATCCGATCCACCTCGACTTCGCCAGCGACGGCCGCGAGGCGGAGGTCGAGCGCCTCACCGACGCCGGCGCGTCGGTCGTCGAGACGAAGGCCGGCACGAACATCACGTTCACGGTCATGCGCGACCCGGACGGGAATCCGTTCTGCGTCGGCTAGCTCCTTCGGCCGCGCGCACGACCAAGCCCTGAGCTCCCGCGCGGCCGCTCCAGCAGCCAGGTCGTCGAAAGCGGTAGGCGGCCATCGCGCCCGGCCAGGATAATGCGGAGGTGCAGAAGTACGTCCTCTCCGAGCTCGACTCGGGCGAGCGGGTGATCTCGGAACGGATTCCGAGTGTCCGCTCGGTCGCCCTCGGCTTCTGGATCGGCGCGGGCTCGCGAGACGAGACCGAAGCCAAGGCCGGTGTGTCGCACTTCATCGAGCACCTCCTCTTCAAGGGCTCGCGTGCCTACACCGCGCAGCAGATCGCGGAGATCTTCGACGGCCTCGGCGGTGAGCTCAACGCGGCGACCTCGCGGGAGCACACGATGGTCTACGCGCGCGTGCCCGACGCGCACGTGCAGACGGCGCTCAACGTGATGACCGACATGGTGTTCGCGCCCGCGTTCACGGACCTGGACTCCGAGCGGGACGTCGTGCTCGAGGAGATCGCGATGTACGAGGACACACCGCAGGAGCTCGTGCACGATCTCTTCTCGGAGGCGGTCTTCGGACGCCATGCGCTTGGACGTCCGGTGATCGGCACCGCAGACGTGATTTCCTCGGTGACGAAGCGCGTGCTCTCCACGTATCACCGACAGATGTATGCGGGCGGCAACGTCGTGATCGCGGCAGCAGGGAACGTCGAGCACAACAAGTTCCTCCGGATGCTCGCGCGCGCGCAGAGCCAGCAGCGGCCGCCGGCGGGAGGCCCGCGCGTCAGGCGGCCGCTCGTGAAGACGCCGCCACCCGGCTTCCGCTTCGCCAAGAAGGACACAGAGCAGTACCACGTCTGCCTCGGCGCACCCGGAATCGCGCGCTCCGATCCTCGCCGCTTCGCGGCGTCGATCCTCGACTCGATTCTCGGCGGCTCGGCTTCGTCGCGGCTCTTCCAGGAGATCCGCGAAAAGCGCGGCATGGCCTACTCCGTCTACTCGTTCGCGTCGCAGTACACCGATACGGGCCTCGTCGGCATCTACGTCGGGACCAGGGAGGAGAATCTGGGGCCGTGCGTGGAGATCGCGGGCGAGCAGCTCGTCGACATCGCGGCGGGAAATCTGCGGCCGGAAGAGATCGCTCGCGCGAAGGAGCATCTGAAAGGGCGAATCATGCTGTCGATGGAATCGACGTCGAACCGGATGACCAGGCTCGGGAAGTCGCTCAGCAGCGGTACGGAGCTGCTCTCGTTCGAGCGGCTCATCGCGGAGATCGAGGCCGTCGAGCCCGAAGAGGTCGCCGAGCTCGCAGGGCTCCTGTTCGCCCCCGAGAAGCTTTCGCTCTCCGGCATCGGGCCGACCGAGCGGGTCTTTCGCGGCGCGGCGCGCCGAATCAATCCGGCCGTGCTCGCCCGCGCCGCATGAAGCTCGTCCTGAACGGGCGCGGCGGCAAGGTCGGGCTCGTCCTGGGCCCAGCGCTGGAAGCCGCAGGTCATGAACTCGTCGAGCTCCAATCTGCGGACGCGATGATCGACTTCACCGTCCCCGATGCCGTCGAGGCGAACGTGGGCGCGGCGCTCGAACGCGGGATTCCGAGCGTGATCGGCACGACGGGGTTCGACCACGCACGCGTGGACGCACTCGCCCGAGAGCGCGGTGTCGCGTGCTTTCATGCCCCGAACTTCGCGCTCGGTGCGGTGCTGATGATGCGCTTCGCGAGAGAGGCTGCCGCGCACATGCCGCGTGCCGAGATCGTGGAGCTGCACAACGAGGCGAAGAAGGACGCTCCGTCCGGGACCGCGAAGGCGACCGCAGAGCTCCTCGGCGGCAACCCAGCGATCCACTCGGTTCGCCTGCCGGGTCTGGTCGCGCACCAGGAAGTGCTGTTCGGCGGCGACGGCCAGCTGTTGACGATCCGCCACGACACGTTCTCGCGCGAAGCCTTCGTGCCGGGCGTCCTGCTCGCCCTCGAGCGGCTCGGCGCACTGCCACCAGGCCTGACGGTCGGGCTGGACGCGCTGCTCTGAGCCGGCGTGACTGAGGCGTCACGCGTGACGACTGCAGATCTCCCGGATCTGCTGCCTCTCGTCCGCGCCTACTGCGACTTCTACGATGTCGCTCCCGCTGACGATGAACTGCTCGCAGTCTCGCGCGCGCTGATCGCCGACCCGGACCGAGAGGGCGTGCAGTTGATCGCGCGCAACAAGGTAAGGGAGGCAGTCGCCTTCGCGACCGTCTACTGGACCTGGGACACGCTGATCGCTGCCCGCACGGGAATCATGCACGACCTGTTCGTCGTCCCGTCGGCCCGCGGAACGGGTGCCGCGGATCTGCTCATCGGCGCGTGCCTCGAGGAGTGCCGCCGGCACGGCGCCGCCAAGCTGGGCTGGCAGACGGCGCGTGAGAACACGCGCGCGCAACGGGTGTACGAACGCGTGGGCGCCACGAGGGATGAATGGGTGGACTACTGGCTCGCCGTCACGCCAAAGACTTCGTGAACCGCTTGCCTGTCTCCTCGAGGCCGACGCGCCGGTAGAACTCGTGCGCGTCTTCCCGCCGCGCGCTCGTGGTCAGAAACACTAGGCCGCAGCCCCGTGCCCGCGCCTCGGCTTCCACCGCCTCGACGAGCGCACGTCCGATGCCCTCGCCACGGTGCGAATCGTCGACGACGAGAGCCCCGATCTTCGCAGCCGGCCGGTCGTCTTCGATTGCGGGAGTCACCTGGAGATGGGCGAACCCGACGACCTCCTCGCCGATCTCGGCGACGACGACGCGGTCGCCGACGATCGTGAGCCGCTCGAGCCGGGAGACGATCGCGGGCGGTTCGGCCGGATAGCCGAGCTGGTCGAGAAGGCGCGCGACCGCGTCCGCGTCGCCCGGTCGAGCGTCCCGGATCAGCGTGCCTGGATCACGACTGGCGTGCACGGCTGCCCCGTGATGTCGGTGACGATGCGTCCGGTTGCGTCCTTCGGCGTCACGGTCAGCGTCGACGAGGTCACCGAGACCTCGGAGTAGCTGTACACGTCTGGGGAGACGCACCGCATCCCAACCCCCCTTGGCGGCGCCGGCTTGAAGAACAGCCCCGAGATGAGGATCCCTGCGCTGGCCGTCCCGACCGAGGCGTCGATCTCCTTCGCGAACGTACGGGTCGCGACAGGCCCGGTCACGACCTCGGTGATGCCGGAGTCCGCGGAGCCGCCAGGTTCGAGCGTCTGGAACCGCACGTCGTTGACGAAGTTCGCATGCGTGTCGGTGGTCAGGAACACGACGTTCTTGACGTTGTCGCGCAGAAACCCGAGCAGCTTCTGCCGCTCCGCTTCGTAGCCTTCCCAGCGGTCGTACGGCAACGCATAGAACTGCTGCATCGGCACCTCGTTGGCGATCACCTTGAAGGTCGCCGGCGAGCGCGCGATCGCAGCGGTGAACTGTGCGTACTGACGCTCGCCGAGCATCGTGCGCGACGGGTCGCGAATGCGCTCGACGCATCCCGGCGGTGATGGTTGCTTGAGCGACGGGATCAGGGCCGCGAACGCCGCCCGGACGCCCGCCGGGGCCGTCGGCGCGAGATCGGGAGCACCGCGCGAGTCGTCGCACGTGCCTCCTGCGGAGGCCTTCGCGGAGCGGAACGACCGCTCGTCGAGGAAGAAGAGCTCGAGATTGCGGCCCCAGCGGAACGTCCGGTAGAGCCCGTTCCTGCTCGTGTACGTGACCGGCGCGTAGTCCGTGAAGGCGCGCACGCCGGCTGCGTAGACCGTTCCGTTCTCGGCCCGCGTGAAGTCGTTGATGAATTCGTGGTCGTCCCAGTGGCTGTAGAGGCCGGTGGAACTGCGGAGCCGCTGCAGCGCAGGTAGCGAGAGGTTGAGGCGGTACTTCGCCCACTTCGCCGCGACGGTGAGGGCAGCCGCGGTTCCCGCGACCTCGCTGTCGGAGTAGATCGTGTCCCCGAGGTTGATGTTGAAGGCATTGCGTTCCGCTGCCATGCGCGCGTAGACCTCGAAGCGGTTGTAAAACGGGCGCGACGTCCCGGGCGCGGGCGTGGCATCCGCGTCACCCGAGACGGCGAAACGCACGTTCACGGCATGTGTTGGCCGGGGGGCGGTGGAGAACCGCCCGACCGTGCTCGCCGAACCCCCGCGGACGAAGCGGTAGACGTACGCGGTCCCCGGGCGCAGACCGGTGACACGCACCCGGACGGTCCCGTCGTGGGCCCGGTCGGTCCGGGCGGCCCGGCTGAAGACGAGGCCGTGAAAGCGGCTGTCGCGTGCCACCTCGACCCGAACGGCTCCGGGGCTCGCATGGGCCCAGAGCACCGCGCCATTCGGCATGACCTCACCAGCGTTCACTCCGAGCGAAAAAGGGCTGCCCGTGACGGCGGCGGCAGCGAGGACGGCCCCGATTCCCATGGCGGCAGAATAGAATCTTTGGCGTGCTCGGTGAGGTCCTGACCGCGATCGTCACGCCGTTCTCCGACGACGGCACGATCGACTTCGAGCGCTTCAGCGAGCTCGCGCGCCATCTCGTCGAGAATGGCTCAGATGGGATCGTCGTCGCGGGGACGACGGGGGAGAGCCCAACTCTCACGGACGACGAACGGCTCGAGTTGTTCCGCGTCGCCGTCGACACGCTGAGCGGGCGTGCGACCGTCGTCGCCGGGACCGGCACCTACTCCACGGCCCACTCCGTCCACCTGACGCGTGAAGCGCACGAGCTCGGTGTAGACGGGCTCCTCGTCGTCACGCCGTACTACAACAAGCCCCCCGCGCGAGGGATCGTCGAGCACTTCCGCGCTATCGCCGACGTCAGCGACAGGCCGATCATCGTCTACAACATTCCCGGCCGCGTCGTCGTCAACATCGAGCCGGAGACGATCGCCGAGCTGGCCGAGATCCCGACCGTCCGGGCGGTCAAGCAGGCGAATGACGACCTCGCCCAGGCGCGGCGCATCGTCAGCGAGACGGACCTCGCCCTCTACGCGGGAGACGACAACCTCATCTTCCCATTCCTCGAGCTCGGCGGGATCGGCGGTGTTTGTGTACACACGCACGTCGTTGGACCGCAGGTCAAGCGAATGGTCAGGTCCTTCCACGAGGGTGACGTGGACACGGCGCGCCAGATCGACGAGGACCTCGAGCCGGCTTACGAGCTGCTCAAGGTCCAGATCAATCCGATCGCGATCAAGGCGGCGCTGAATCTTCTCGGCCATGGTGTCGGTGGCCTCCGTCTACCGCTCGTCGAGGCGAACGAGGGCGAGGTCACGCTCATCCGCGACTGTCTCGAGCGGCTGGGCGTGCTCAACACCGCGTCCGTCTAGCTCCGGGCGGTCCGCTAGGGCGAGCCCGATCTCGTCCAGCGAGTCGAGCAGGGCAAGCTCGACGTGCCGAGGTGGCAGCTTCGGCGCGGCGACGACGAGGAAGCCCACGAGCGCGCTGTTGTCGCGCCGCAACGGCAGGGCGACGACGACTCCGCTGCGGCCGAACTCCACTCCTGGAGCGACGATGGCATCCCGGCCCGATTCCGCCTCTCGCACCAGCAGGCCGGTCAGCGCGGCGGCCGAGGGGGGGTCATCGCCGCGCGCCTGCTCGATCGACCCGCCCAATCCGTCCTCGTCCCAGGCCATGAGTGCGATCCAGTCGTGCTTCCAGACACGCGCGACGGTGTCCGCCAGGCGCGCAAAAACGCGCGCGCGCCCCTCTCCCGCGCCGAGGGCACGATGCAGCGCTGCGGCGGCCCGCTCGGCCCGCAGACGGACCAGAGCACGCAGCGCCAGCCCGGCAACGGCGATGCCGGCGCCGGAGGCCGCGAGCCAGTCCTGAGCGAACCCGAGCCCGGCGAGCGCGAGGACGACGCCGCCGAGCGCGACCAACTCCGGCCGCTCCTTCAGCTCCCCGGGGCCGGTGAGCCCGATCTTGTATGGGGTGGAGGCGCCGCGCAGCTCGGCCAGCTCCTCCGCCGAGAGAACGGTGGCGGGATCGGCGCCCCGCTGCACGGCCACGAACGCCTTCGCAACGGCGGGATGGAACTGCGTCCCGGCATGGCGCTCGATCTCCGTCAGTGCGGCCTCCTGCGAGAGGCCTGCGCGATACGGCCGGTCGGTGGTCATGGCGTCGAAGCTGTCCGCGACGATCAGGAAATGCGACGCGAGCGGCAGATCGTCACTGCCGACGCCGTAGTAGCCGCCGCCGTCCATCCGTTCGTGATGGAGCTCGACCGCACGTGCCTGCGCGGAGACGAACTCGAAGCGCTGCAAGAGACGCGCGGACAGCCGTGGGTGCCGGCGCATCGCCGCCCATTCCGCCCCGTCGAGGCGGCCGGGCTTGCGCAGCAGCGACGCGTCGACCGCGACCTTCCCGAGGTCGTGCAGCCGGCCGGCCCATCTGAGCCGATCGATCTCCGAGAACGGAAGCTGTAACGCACGTGCAAGCCCATCCACGTAGCCCGCAACCCTCAGCGAGTGCCGATAGGTGGACGGATCGCGTTCGTCGACGATGTTGGCGAAGGTTTCAAGCGCTCGGAGCGTCTCGCGCTGCAGGCTCTTGAACCGCAGCTGCACCTGATGCACGGCGATCGCCACCGGGACGAGCACGACGACGTTCCACGGGTGCGCGATCGCGAGCAGCGCGAGCGTCGCCCCGAGGCCCGCTTCACCGGCGCTTGCGGCAAGGCGTGGATCGAAGGTCTCGTGACCGCGCACGACATCGAGCAGCAGCGCCCGCGCAGTCAGATAGGCGAGCGTTAGCGCAACGAGTCCGACCAGGTCGTCGAGCAGCTGCAGCCTGCCGGGGTCTCCGCCGGCGAACTCAAACGCAAGGCCACCGGCACAGGCGGCGATCGCCCCTGCGCTCGCGTCGAAGAGAACGCCACGCAGAGCCGAGCCGCGGAAGAGCCCACCGGCGAGGACTCCGGCCCCCGCGACCAAGGCTCCAGCCCAGGGGCCAAGGACGATCACCGCCGCGATCTGCACCGCCGCGGCGAGCGAGAAGCGCTCGCGGCTCACCGGCCCGCGCGACCGTTCATGGTCTGAGTCCCCGCACAACTCGACGAGGATCGCCGCCGCGACGAAGAGCGCGACGGCGGTGAGCGGCTCCTCGAGCGAGCGCGAAACAGCCGTACCGACCACGGCAACGCCGACGACGATCGTGGAAAGAATGCCGCGAGAAAGCACGGTGCCTGTATCGGCTCCGGATCCGCCCGTGCTTAGGGCTCCGCTACCGTGCCGCCGCTAAGAGGACTCCCGAATTCGCCAGCGTCTTGCGGGTCAAACCTCGATCGAGCCAACCTCGACGATCCGGCCTGGAATGGCGTTCTCGCGGGAAAGGGGCTCCACCCAAGAGCGACTTCGCAGGAGAGCAATCGCCCCGGCCCCTACCAGGAAGAGGCTCGCAGCGAGCAGGACTCCGCGCGGATCCAGGTAGCGATTCATGATTGGCGCGAGGACAACGGCCAGCAGCATCGTCGTTGTGAACGAAGCGGATGCAAGTCCGAAGATCGCGCCGTACCGACGCGGGTCG
>JBGPYI010000141.1:0-6212 GCA_041493175.1 Gaiellaceae bacterium
GTGCGGGCCATTGCAGTACTTCTAGTTGTTGTCGGCGGCCTCGCGGCGCTCGGCTTCGCGCGCCACGAGCAGCGGGTGCGTGAGCAGGACCAGCTGGGCGCGATCACGAGCGACCTCGCGGGCCGGAGGGTCGGGGTCCGTTGCCCGAGCTTTGTCGCGAGCCTGGTCGATACGCGCGGCGAAGCGGGACGTGTGCAGTTCGACGAGGCGGGGCGTCCGGCCAACCACACGGACCTCTCGCCGCAGACGTGCAGGGCACTACGTCATCTGGAGAGCGTCGACTTCACGTGCATCGACCGGCGCGACTGTGGCTTCAAGGAGTTCGCCGCCGGCTGGGCCGCGCACACGCTTGCACACGAGGCGTTCCACCTGCGCGGGTTCCAGGACGAGGGCGTGACCGAGTGCTACGCGCTGCAGAACACGGCGTTCGTGGCGGAACGGCTCGGCGTTCCCACCGGCCAGGCGCAGAAGCTGCAGTCGTGGCTCTACGCCAGGGGCTATCCGAACGAGCCCGAGGACTACCGCTCGGCGAAGTGCTACGACGGAGGCCCGTTGGACCTCCGCCCGCAGCTGGCGCAGTTTCCCTAGTTACTTCACCGTCGTAGGGATGTTCTTTATCTTGCCGGCGATGATGTCCGCGCGGATCTGCATCACCTTGGCGACCTCCGACTTCGGCACCTTTGGACTGATCTTGCCGATGCCGACGCCGTTGTCCTTGAGGCCGGAGACGACGTTCCCGCCTTTGAACTTGCCGTCGACGACCAGCTTGATCGCAGCGAAGACCGCGGTGTCCACGCGCTTGACCGCGCTCGTCAGGATGTGCGGCCCGAGGAAGGACTGGTCGGCGTCCACGCCGATCCCCCAGACGCCCTTCTCCTTCGCCGCGTCGAGCGCACCGAGACCGCAGCCGCCGGCGACCTGGAAGATCACCCCCGCGCCCTGTTCGATCTGGTTGAGGGCGATCTGCTTGCACTTCGCCAGATCCGAGAAGTCCTCCGAGTAATTGTTCAGCGTGGTGATCGCGGGATCCGCAGCCTTGGCGCCGGCCTGGTACCCGGCGATGAAGCGATCCACGGGCGGCTGCTTCTGGCCGCCGACCGAGCCGATCACGTCCTTGCCCGGACGCCGCTTCTCCTCGAGCCCGGCGAGGTAGCCGACGAGGTAGCCGGTCTCCTGCTCTTTGAAGAGCAGACCCAGGAGGTTCGGCGGCTTGTGTGGTTCCTCGGTCTGGTCGACGTCGACGATGGCAAACTTCGAGTTCGGGAAGTTCGTCGCCACGGTGTCGATCGCGTTCGCCTCCGTGAAGCCGACGCCGATCGTCAGGTCATAGCCCTGACGCGCAAACGTCGAGAGGTTCGGGACGTACTCCTGCGTGGACTTCGCCTGGTAGACGCGCTGCTCGAGGCCGAGCTGCGACTCCGCACGCTTCAGCCCGACATACGAGAGGTGGTTGAAGCCACGGTCGTTGAGGCCGCCGATGTCGGTGACGAGGCCGACCCTGACCTTGCCGGCGCCTGTGCCGGCCGTCGTAGTGTTCGCGGAGGACTTCTTCCCGCCGCCGCCGCCACAGCCGGCAGCGACGAGAAGCACGAGGACGCCGAGGAGTGCGAGCGATCTTTCCATCCCTGACCTTTCCGCTAAGGTTTGCGACTATGGGGCGAAAACTGTGAGGGAGCGTACCACGGGGCACCCTACCCCCGCCCACGTCACGCTCGCGGTCGTCTTTCAAGTGCGAAACGGTGCGTTGCAAGCACTCCTCTGGCAACGCGCGCGGGAACCGTTCAAAGGGCATTGGTCACTTCCGGGTGGCTATCTCGCGGAGCGCGACACGCTCGAAGAGTCGATCCGCCGCCACCTCGCAGAGAAGGTCGACGTGCGTAAGCTGTCGCACCTCGAACAGCTCGAGACGCTGAGCGATCCGAAGCGCTCGCCGGACGAGTGGCAGCTCGCGACCGCATACCTCGGGCTCGTGCCGAGCGACATCGATCCAGCGCTTCCCGGCGACACCAACTGGCATCCGGTCGACGACCTCCCTGCACTCGCGTTCGACCATGAGTCGATCGTGCCGGCGGGACGCGAGCGGCTGCGCGCGAAGCTGTCATACACGAACCTCGGGTTCGCACTTGCACCCGACGAGTTCACGATCTCGGAGCTGCGCGATCTCTACGCAGCGGCGCTCGGACACGATGTCTCCGCGACGAATCTCCAGCGTGTCCTGCTGCGGCGCGAGGTGCTCGAGCCCACCGGCCGGCGGCGGGCGTCCGGGCCCACGGGCGGCCGGCCCGGCTCGCTCTTCCGCTTCCGGACGCCGGAGCTCGAGATCACGGACCAGTTCGCCGTGCTGCGTCCGCCGGGACCTGCACGCCTTCCCGTCGCGTAGTTCTGCTACCGTCAATGCGTTCCCGGCGATAGGGAGGTCGAATAAATGACGATTGCGCTTGCCTCCTTCCGAAGAGCCACGCGGCTCGTCGGCTGACGCCGCTACTTTCCAGCTAGCGCGAGTCCTGTGAGCTGCTCCACCCGAGGAACGGGTGGTGCTTCGTCGTTCACTCACTCACAAAGGAGACTTGCTTTGCCTGCTCTGGAAGCGCTCGGGTGGGACGCCGGCCTGGTGTCCGCGTTCGAGCAACTGCAAGACGACAACCTGATTCCAGCCCGGATCGCCGCCCAGCACCGCGGCTCGTACGTCCTCTGGTCCGAGAACGGCGAGCTGCGCGCGAAGGCTGCGGGACGGATGTTCTACGTCCACGAGGTGGGCGGGCCCCTGCCTGCGGTCGGAGACTGGGTCACCGTTGCGCGCGCGGACGGCGACGACGCAACGATCACCTCGATCCTCCCGCGGCGAAGTGCGTTCATACGCAAGAACGCCGGTCAGGATTCGACGGAGCAGGTGCTGGCGGCGAACGTCGACGCGGCCTTCCTGCTCGCCGGCCTCGACGACGACTTCAGCCTGCGCCGGCTGGAGCGCTACCTCACGATTGCGTGGGAGAGCGGCGCATTACCGATCGTGGTGCTCACGAAAGCCGACCTCTCTCCGGACGTCGCCGAGGCAGTCCTCGCAGTCGAGAGCGTCGCAATCGGCGTACCAGTCCATCCCGTCTCCAACGTCACGGGAGACGGCCTGGCGGCGCTCGACCCCTACCTGCAGCCCGGCCGCACGATCGTCCTGCTCGGGTCTTCGGGCGTCGGCAAGTCGACACTGCTCAACCGGCTCGCCGGGGAAGAGGTGATGCGCACACGTGAGGTCGCCGCCGACGGAACCGGGCGCCACACCACCACGCACCGTGAGCTCGTCCAGCTGCCCGGCGGCGGCCTGGTCATCGACACTCCCGGCCTGCGCGAGCTTCAGTTCTGGGAAGGCGATCTCAGCGCTGCGTTCGAGGACCTCGAGGCGCTTGCGCTGGAGTGCAAGTTCCGGAACTGTGCACACATGCGTGAGCCGGGGTGCGCGGTCCTAGCCGCTGTCGAAAACGGCACGCTCGAGCTGGACCGGCTGCGTTCCTGGCGGAAGCTGCAACGGGAGCTCGAGGCGATCGCCGCGCGCACCGACCGGCGTCTCCGCATCGCGCGGAAGAAGCGCTGGAAGCAGCTGGCCTCCGTCGCGCGGCAGAGATCGAGGCCGTAGCGCCTACGCGAGTTCGCAGCCGAGAAGCTGCAGAGCTACGAGCGAGCTCTCGATGAACCTTCGCGCCTCTTGCGCGGTGCCGAACACGTAGGGCCCGGCGCTCTTGGGCTGCACGGAGAGCTCGTCGACCGGATAGACGTCGGCAGCGACGACCCACTCCGTCCCGTAATCGGCACACGTCAGTCGGACGACCGGCTTCCCGTCCTTGCGCACTGCGGAAATGAGCTCGCGGACGGCGGCAACCGGGAAGTTCATGCGCCGTTGCGACCGAGGACGTCGACCGACACGACCTGCCGGCCGTCGATGGTAGCGTCGCCGATGGCGACGGTGCCGCCGGCCTCGGCTTCGTCGATCACGCGCATGCCCATTTGTTTCGCGTACTCGAAATCGGTCGCTTCGGCCACCAGGAGTGTCGCGCCGCTTGCAAGCGTCACTTCAACGCGATAGATGGTCTCCGGCTCCGGCTCCGGATCGGGCAGCGCCGCCGTCCGCGCCTCGGCCAGCGCCATCTGCGTGATCATCCCCCGCGGCTCGTGCGCCCGCTCGATGGCGTCTTTGATGTCGGAGCGAGCGGCGGTCACCAGCCGGATCGGGCCGTGCAGCGCTTCGCGCAGCCTGGTCAGATGCGACGCATTGTCGGCGTCAGGCACCGCGACGATCGTGCACTCTCCCTCACGCCGAAGCGGCAACGCGCAGTACATCTCAGCGACCGAGCGCGGCAGCAAATGCACGATCTCGGGATCGACCGGGTACTCGGCGAGGTCGACGAACTCCTGTCCATGCTGAGCTGCGAGCAGACGCGTCAGTTCGCGCTCCGGCAGCCCGTACTCGAGGAGGACCTCGCCGAGCCGCCGCCCGCTTTCCGCCGCTTCCGCGAGCGCTTTGTTGACGGTCTCGAGTGGCATCAGGCCCGCGCGATACACGAGCGTGCCGAGCGGATAGCTCCGCATCTCCGCGGTGCTAAAAGGGGGGACGGTCGGCGAAGCCGACGTCACTTGGCTGGTCTCGTACATAGTCATCGTGCCGCAGTTCTCCAAGCACAGATTCGGCCGATCGGCGACCCGCGTCTACCCCCCGAAAGAGTTAACTCGATGGAGCACGGCCGGCGGCTGCGATCAGCGCGCGTGGGTGACTTTGCTGAGACCGACCGGATAGTCGGCATCAAGCCCCTTCGCGTGTGCGAGCGCCCCCGCAAAGAGCTGGCCCGGCACCACTGAGAGGAGCGGCGAGAGGATCCGGTGCGGCGGTTCGGGGACCGGAAGGAGATGGGCAGCCCCCTCGATCTCCCTAGCTGCGTTGCCGCTCGCGACGACTGTCGCTCCCGCCTCGATGACACGCGCTGCCGCCTCGAGGACGGCCGGCAGGCTTTCGTCTCGCGAAGCGATCGTCCAGACCGGGAACATCGAGTCGAGCGCCGCGATCGGGCCGTGCGCCAGATCCGTCGCCGTGAGCGGCTCCGCCGCGACGCGGCACGTCTCGGTCAGCTTCAGCGCGACCTCGCGCGCGGTGCCGAACTCGATGCCGCGCCCGATCACGTACATCCGCCCGACGTAGGCGAACGCCAATGCGACGTTCGTGACCGCCTGCTCGAGAGGCTCGAGCGCCTCCGCGAGCTGGTCCGAGACGCGGCGCAGCCCTTCTGCGATCTCGCGTCCTCGCCCCGCCGCGCCACCCGCCATCCACACCAGCGCGGCCAGCGTGTTGAGGAACGTCTTCGACGCGGCGACCGCGCGCTCGGGCCCGGCCGCAAGCGCGAGAGTCGCGTCGGCGGCGGCGGCGAGGCTCGATTCGCTTCCGTTCGTGATCGCGACCGTGAACGCTCCTTTTCCGCGCGCACGCTTCACGTACTCGACGACGTCCGGCGTCTCGCCCGACTGCGAGAGGCCGATGACGACCGAGTCCGAGAGATCGAGCTTCGCGTCGTAGTAGACGGTGAGCGAGATCGAGTCGCGCATCGCAGTCCACCCAGGCAGGAGCCCGAACGCGTACACCCCGTACGAGGCAGCCGCGTCGGACGAGCCGTGGCCCACCAGGCGGACGACCGAGGGGCGCCGCTCCCGGAGCGCCTTCGCGACGGCTTCGAACTCGGCCTCCTGCTCGAGCAACCGCAGAAGCGCCTCCGGTTGCTCTCTGATCTCGCCGAGGAACAGTTCACCCGGATTGCGCGGGGGTTGGGGCTGCCAGATGCCTGCGGCCGGGGACATCAGCGTTCCAGCCGCTCGCCGCTCACCGGATCGAAGAGGTGTGCTTCGTCGGCCCGCGGCCGCAGGGTCACGCGGTCGCCCTGTTTTGGTGCCTTGCGAGCCTCGGAGCGAGCCACGAGCTTGGTCGTCTGCCCTCCGAGTTCCGTGCTGCAGAACACGAACGCGTCGGCGCCGACGTCTTCCACGACATCGACTTTCGCCGGAATGCCCTCCGGTGCGACCTCCAGGGACTCGGGCCGGACCCCGATCACGAGACTCGTTCTCCCGTTGGTGGCGACGCCCTGCGGTAGAGGCACCTGCACACCGCCGAAGGATGCAACGCCGTTGGACACCGGCACCGTGCAGAGGTTCATCGAGGGAGAGCCGATGAACCCGGCCACGAA
>JBGPYI010000142.1:0-6196 GCA_041493175.1 Gaiellaceae bacterium
GGAACGCGCGCTCGCGCTCGAGCCGCCGCGCGAGCTGGCGGCGGAGCTGTACGCGGAGCTCGCGTTCAACGGAGCCGGTCGGGTCAGCGTGTGGCGCGAGCTGCCGCCGGCCGACCTGATCGCCACGTGGACGCGGCGTGCGTTCGAGCTCGCAGAGCCCGGGACGACCGGGTACGCCCGCGCGCTCCTCGCGTCCGTCAACGCCGATCCGCATTCCGGTGAGTCGGCCGCGGCCGAGGCCCTCGCCATCCTCGAACGCACCGGAGATCCGATGCTGATCGTGCGCGCTTGCGAGGCGCAGGCAACGGTCGCCTCCGCAGCACGCCGATTCGACGAGGCATGCGCGTGGTGCGACCGGCAGCTCGAGCTTGCTCCGCAGCTCGCCGACCCGGATGCGCGGAGCAGTCAGTACTGGCACGCATTCTTCTCGTACGTCCGCGCCGGGCGCTTCGCCCAGGCGGCTACCTTCGCGCAGCGACACGATGAGATGGCAGCGCCGCTGACGCCGCACCACGAGGTGCACGCAACAGCGCTGCACGTCCTGCATGCAACGGTCACCTGCCGCTGGGAGGAGGGCGTCGCGCTCACTCGGCGCGCGGAGCTCGCGGCGGAGAGCAACGCGGACACTCCGTGCGCGTTCAATTGGCGCTCGCTCGCAATGTGCGCGCTCGCAGACGCAGAGCTCGGGAACGAGCGAGCCGCCCGCAGCCTCGCGGACGACGTGCTGCGCCTCGCTGCGCGCCCGGGCCCGGAGGCGCGCGAGCCCGCGCTGCTGCGGCTCGCCCTCGTATACGGCGATCTCGACGAAGCCGCATGGCTGCTCGAGTCGCTCCCCGCGTCCGGCGGCCCCTGGGACGTGGATGCGGCCGCCGCACGGCTCGACGCGCTCGTCGCGCTCCGCGAGACGGAGCGTGTGGAGGAGGAAGCGGCGCCGTGGCTCGACGTTCGCTGCTACACCCAACCCTTCGCCCTGCGGGCGCTCGGCATCGTGCGCGGTGACAGGGAGCTGCTCGAACTCGCGCGGAGCGGGTTCGCCACCCTGGGCCTGAGGCGACGGGTTGAGGAGACCAACGCGTACCTCTAGATCCCGGCGCGCGACCGGCACGTCGGCGCCGAGGACTCTCGCCTTCACCAGAACGATGGCTTCCTTCCGTTTCGCCGTTGCCGCGAAGCCCGTTCTCTATCCCAGTCGCCTGAGGGGTGCAATCGGCAGACTTTTCTTCTCTCCAGGTCGCCTCAGCGCTTGCGCTACTGCGGGGGACCGTCCGCGAGGACGATCGTCGCGGAGCTCTGGTTCCCCGCCGCGTCGACGTACGCGAGCGTGAGGCTGTCGCCCGGATGCTTCTGGAAGAGCTGGGTGCGGATGTCCACGAAGCTCACCACAGGGTTGCCTTCGACCGTGGCGATCACATCCCCCGGTTGCAGGCCCGCCATGTCGGCCGGCGAGCCGGGAACGACGGCTCCGATGGTGACGCCGGCAGAGGTCTGCTGCACCGAGAGACCGATGAATGCGGTCGCGCCGACGTGAACGGTGGCGGAGGCTCGTTGTGCGGCGATCTGCTTCGTGATCGTGAGCGCGCGGTTGATCGGAATCGCGTAGCCCGGTGCGCTCGCATTGAACGCGAAGGTCGGCGAGCCGGCGGCGTCGATGCCGATGACCCGCCCGGACGCGTCCAGGAGCGGACCGCCGGAGTCGCCGGGCACGAGCCGGGCGCTCGTCTGGATCATGTTCGTGAGCTGGTTGACCTCACCGCCGTCGCCCTGCACGCTGATGGACTGGTTGAGCGCGGTGACTCTCCCCGTCGTCTGCACGAGGGTGCCGCCGCCGTTCGCATTGCCGACCGCGCGTGTCGTCTGGCCGACACGGAGCTTGGCGGAGTTGGCGGTCGTGACGGTCGCGAGATTGCTCGGGCCCTGGAGCTTCAGCAGGGCGACGTCGTCGACGATGTCGTACCCGAGGACGGTTGCCGAATAGGTCTTGCCCGTCGCCGGTATGACGACCTTGATCGTCGTCGCGCCGCGGATCACGTGGTTGTTCGTGACCACCTCGCCGTCTTTCGTCAGGACGATCCCCGTGCCTGCGGCGTTCGCGTTCTCGAGCGCGAGGTTCGTCTCGATCACGACGACGCCGCGCGTCGGCGACGGCGGTTGGGCGGCCTGGGCACGGTTGTGAGCACCGCCGGCGATCAGCGCGAGAAGGGCTGCGACGAGTGCGACGCGGCGAAGCACGGCAACAGTAATAGCGGGCATGCGTAAGAGCGGCGTAAGTCTGCATGCCGGAATGTAAAGCGCACACAAGACCGAGCACCGTCCCAGCGGATTCACAGGGACTTCCAAGGAAGCGCCCGTAGCGTGCTCCGTATGGACGAGGTCATCACGTTCACACGCTCATCGCCTGCGCGGTTACGACGCGATGACGCTGATGGCCGACGGGGGCTCGCTGCGCACGCCCGGCTTTCCCAAGCATCGCGACTGAAGCCGAGATGAGCTCGCCGGTCCGCTTCACCTGAGTGGTGAGAGCACTCGGCGGGCCCTCCGTTGATCGCTCAGCGCTACTGTGACCGACTTGCAGGTCTTTCGCGGTAGACCGCTCGCGGGATCGCTTGCTCTAGTGGCGCTAACGGCGGCCTTTGCGACACTGAGTTCGCGTGTGATCGGCCCTGCTGCTGGGGCTGCCGTATTGCCTCGACTTGGGCACGGTTGTGGGCAGAGTGACATCTCATCGCCGAGGACCCGAGCGAGCGCGGCCACGCGGGCAAGTGCAGCGAGGCCTGTCGCCGGCACTTGTGCGCAGGGAACCGGCGCTACCCTGCCGCTCGCCTCACGCCCGTCGTCCGTCGCGGCGGTGTTCCGCGTTCGCGTTTTTCGGTTCCTCGACCGTTCGCGCACGATCCGGCTGCCGAGCGGGAGGCGCGTCCCTCGACCGCTCGAAACCGTGGTCCGCTATCCCGCGGCCGGAGCCGCGTATCCACTGGTCGTGTTCGGACACGGGTTCGCGCTTACGCCGGCCGACTATGCGCGTCTCTTGGACGCATGGACTCGCGCCGGGTACGTCGTCGCCGCGCCGGTGTTCCCGCTCGGGAACGCGGCTGCGCCGGGTGGCCCGAACGAGTCCGATCTGATCAATCAGCCGGAGGACATGAGCTTTGTGATCACCAGGCTGCTCGCGTTGAGTGCGCGCGCGAACAGCGTGATCTACGGAAAGATCGATTCCTCTCACGTTGCAGTGGCCGGCCATTCGGACGGGGCCGTGACCGCCCTCGCCGTTGCTTATGACCGGCGCTTCCGCAACCCGCGGGTGGGTGCCGCGATCGTGCTCTCGGGCGCGGCCTTACCGGGTATGGGGCCGTTCCCTCGGCGAGGCCCGCCGCTCCTCGCCATGCAGGGCACCGCTGACACGATCAACGCACCGGCCAACACTGCGGCCGTCTTCGAGCGCGCACGACGGCCCAAGTTCCTGTTGTGGCTCGTCGGAGTTTCGCACCGTCCGCCCTACACCTATGAGCAACCGCAGCTCGGGATCGTCGAACGCGCTACGACAGCGTTCCTCGATCACTACATGAAGGGCCGTCCACTCCAAGCCTTCGAGGACGCAGCGCGGCGCCCAGGGCTTACGCAGCTCACGGCCGCTCCGTAGTTGGATCGACCAGTCATCGTTTCTTCACGTCTCGTCGAGCATGCTTCAAGTCGTGATCGTGTGGGCCAGCGGCGACAGTCCGCCGCGCGACGCGTCGTGAGCGCTCCGCCGGAGGCGCCTGAGTCACCGTCCGTCTCCACGCCGCCGGTGCCGCTTGCCGTGCGCCGGCAGCAACGGCAGGAAGAGTCGCAGCAGCGTCGGCGGCGCCGGCGGCGCCGAATCGTTGGTGTGGCTGCCTTGATACTGCTGTCGCCGGGCATCTATTCATACACGGCAACGATGCTCCAGCCCTCGAGCCTGCCGCTCGGCGTGCGCAGCGTCGAATGGCTCAGGAACCACCATGGAAACTGGCTCGTCGACGATGTCGAGCACGTCTACTACGGATGGAAGGCGCCTAAGAAAGGCGGCCCGCAGCTGAAGACGCTACCGGCAGTTGGCTTGAGCCCGGTTGGGCCCGCCTCGCGCGGTCGGCGGCGCGCGAAAGCCGCCGGCCCGATCTGGCCCACCCGGATCAAGCCCGAGTTCGCTCAACCTCTGCCGGGCGAGGGGGTCTGGACGCGGACAGGTCCGCTCGTGAACGGACGCCCGCCGGTCCTCATCACCACCTTCCGCAGTGAGCCTGACTATCCGCGCAACGTCGCCTACGTCGCCTGGTTCGACCACACGAGGACCGCGCTCGCGTTCTACCCCGGCCGCTACGAGCCTCCGAACGCGCCGGTCCGCGGCACGATGTCCGTTCCCCACGGCCAACGATGGCGCCTGCTTGCCACCTTCAACGGAGGCTTCACCTACATCGACGGCCACAACGGCTCGTCCGTCAACGGGCTGAGCTACGAGCCGTTGAAGGACGGCCTCGCGACCCTGATTGGCTACCGCAACGGCCGCATCGATGTCAGGACGTGGAACGGCGGACCGAACGCGGGGCCGGCGGTCGCGTTCACCCGCCAAAGCCTGCCGCTGATCATCGAGCACGGACGACTGAACCCGGCGCTGAACGACAGCACGCAATGGGGTTTCACGCTGGGGAATGCTGTGCGCGTCTGGCGGACAGGCGTCGGTATCGACCGACGCGGCAACCTGATGTACGCCGCCGCCAACGATCAGACGGTGACCACGTTGGCGCGGATCCTCCAACGGGCCGGCGCGGTCCGCGCGATGCAGTTCGACATCAATCCCGAGTGGCCAACCCTCATCACGTACAACCACTACCACGGCCTCGTCCCGAACAAGGTCGTGCCCAATACCCAACAGCCCGCGACCCGGTACCTCGTCCCCGACGATCGCGACTTTATCGCCGTCTACAGACGGCTGCCGGGACCTGTCACCGTGCCGTTCAAGTAGCGGCGCTCGGACCCACACGTTCCCGCTGCGCTGTGTTGGCTTTCCGACTATTCGGGCTGGAACAGCGCCAGCGTGTTCCCGTCCGGATCCTTGAACCAGGCTGACTTGCCGATGCCCGCGGTGGTTGCGATGTGGTTCACCGTCTTCAGCGTCGGGAAGTCGTAGTCCTCGAAGGTGGCGCCGCGGCTCTCGAGCTCGCGCACATCGCGCTCCACGTCATCGGTCCAGAACCGCACCTGCGTGTGATCAGCCAAGTTCGGCGCCGGACGTCCGTAGACGAGGAGCGTCCCGTCACCGCACTCGAAGAGAAGGTGATTGGGGATCGTTTCGGCGGATAGCGTCAGACCCACCACCTGCTCGTAGAACTCCTGGCTGCGAGCGAGGTCACCCGAGCATAGGACTGCGGAGATTCTGCGCGCCGCCACTGCCCCTCCTATCGTCGGTATGCGACCCCGTGCGACTATCTCAGACAGTCGCTTGCACTCGCACCGGAACCGGTGACAGCTCCGAACCGGGGGCGAGCGTTCGGGAGAATGTCACCAGACGAGCGGCCTCGGTGCGCATCGTCGGCGCGCGTTAGCATCGCGCTGTGCGCGAGCTACAGGCTGGACTGTGGCACTGGCAGGCGCCGCACCCGGACTGGACGCCGGGCGAGCGGTGGCCGCAGGAGGTGTCGTCGTACGCAATCGACGACGGCGCCCGGCTGCTCCTCTTCGACCCGCTGTCCGTGCCGGACGAGCTCCTCGAGCTCGCGGCCGACCGCGAGCCGGTGGTGGTGCTCACCGCGCCGTGGCACGAACGCGACACGCAGAGCCTGGTCGAGCGCCTCGGCGTGCCGGTGTTCGTGCCGCCGCCCGACACCGCAGACGACCTCGTACGGAAGTACGGCATCACTCCCGAGCAGGCTGCTGGCGGCAGCCCCGACGTCGCCTGGCTGCTGGCCGGGGACGGCGGCGAGGGGCACCTGTACTCGACGGGCGACCGGCTTCCGATCGGAATCGAGGCGTTTCCCGGAAGGGAGCACAACGACCTTGTGCTCTGGATCGAGAGTCGGTGTGCGGTCGTCGCCGGCGATGCGCTCGTCGACTTCGGTCGCGGCCTCGAGATCCCGCAGGAGTCGCTAACGAAGGGCGTTACGCGCGAGCAGGTCGTCGAAGGACTGCGGCCGCTGCTCGCGCTGCCGGTCGAGGTCGTGCTCCCGGCGCACGGAGCACCGAC
>JBGPYI010000078.1:0-8741 GCA_041493175.1 Gaiellaceae bacterium
AGACGAGCGCACCCGTGCCGGCGCTGGCCTGGAAGGCGATGTCCGGCACACCGCGTGCGGAGGCCGGGATCGCCGTGCTGCCGGCTGGAAGTGGGCCGGCCTGATAGCTCGGCCGCGAGAAGACGTGGCTGAACCCGCCGCCGGAGAAGGTCCACGCGACCTCCGCGGCATGTGCCGCGTTGAACGTCCCGCTGCCGCACTTGGCCCCGATGCCGGGCTTGATGTACGTCGTCCGAGGCTCATCCGTCGTTGCCGCCGGCTTGGTGCAGAGGTAGGTCCCGCCCACGCCCGTCACGAGCGGATCCGAAGCCGGCCACTCGACGGTCGGGTATGGAATCAGGCTCCCGCCCTGGCCGACCGGTGACTTGCTCGCGTTCGCCGTGCCGCCGTCGCCCGACGACCCCAGCACGGTGACGCCGTTCGCAGCCGCGTTCTTGAACGCGTAGCGGAGGTTCTCGAGCGACGCCGTTCCTCCGAACGCGTCCTCGGCGGAGGCGAAGCTCTGCGAGATCACCTGCGCCAGATGGTTCGAGACCACGTAGTCCTCGGCCTTCATCATGTTCGGGAAGCCCTGCACGCCGAGCGTCTCGGCGTTGTTCGAGTGAACGAGCAGGATGTTCGCCATCGGAGCAATCGCATGGGAGGTCTCAACGTCGAGCGCGACCTCGAGCGCCCATGCGCTCTTGTCCTCCTGGAGCGTCCCGTTACCCGGCTGAGGCTTCGTCGCGGGCGACCCGTTGACGGCCAACTCGCTGAACTTCGGCATCCCGGCCGCGCACGTGACGCCTTCCTCGCCGCACATCGGCTGGAGGTTGAAGGCCTGGTTGAAGACGTGCAGGTCGTGCGCCATCGTGTCGCTCCCGTACGAGTCGACGATGGCGATCGTGATGCCCTTGCCGTTCCAGCCCTGGCTGTACAGCGGGCCCACGTTGTAGGCCGACCGGATCGCCTGCGGCGTGAAGCAGGTCCGCAGGACGGCTTCGCAGTCCGCCTCGGTTGGAGTTGTCGCCTTGATGAATTGGTAGTCACTGACGGCCGGGTGCGGAATCGGATACGCGACTTTCGCGCTCCCGGACCCCGTCAAAGACCCCGCCAGAGCCGCCAAGCCCGCCAGAACGCCGGCGAGCGCGGCAGCGATGAGCAGCCTTCGCTTCATTGAGCTCTCCCCTCGACTCTCTCCCTCGACCCGCCGCGGAAATGCGGCACGGCCTAGGAGAGCGTAGTAGAGGCTCGAAAAGCCTGCAATCGAAACCCCGAGCCTCCCGTGTTACTTGACGAGCGAGAGCATCTTGAACATCGGCAGGTACATCGCGATGACGATGACGCCGACCATCAGTCCGACCAGGATCATCATCAGCGGCTCGACGATCGACGTCAGCGACTGGATCGCAGCGTCGACCTCGTCCTCGTAGAAGTCGGCGATCTTGCCGAGCATCTTCTCGAGCTCTCCGGTCTCCTCGCCGATCTTCACCATCTGGCTGACCATCGGGGGAAAGATCGGGTTGTCGACGAGGGGCTGGGCGATCGGAACGCCTGCAGAGACCTTGACGCGGACGTCGGCAAGCGCTTCCTCGATCACCCAGTTGCCGGCGGTCTGACCGGTGATCTCGAGGGCCTGGATGATGTCCACGCCTGCGGAGACGAGTGTCGAGAGCGTGCGCGAGAAGCGGGCCATCGTCACCTTCAGGACGACCTGGCCGATCTTCATCGGGATCTTGAGCTTGATGCGGTCCCATTGCTGCCGGCCCGACTCCGTCTTCTTGTACTTCCGCAGGCCGAAGAACGCCAGGCCGACGAAGGGGAAGATGATGTAGTACTTGGTCCGGAGGAGGTCCGACGCGCTCACGACGTACTGCGTCAACGTCGGGAGCTGGCCGCCGAGCTGGCCAAAGATCTTCACGAACACCGGGACGAGGAACATCAGCAGACCGGTGAGGACGAGGGTCGCGAATACCAGCACCATCGTCGGGTAGAGCATCGCGCCTTTAACTCGGCGCTTGATCTGCGTCGACTTCTCGATCTGGTACGCGACGCGGTCGAGCACCTCGTCCAGGATTCCCGCGGCCTCGCCGGCCTCGACCATCGAGACGAACAGGCGGTCGAAGATCTTCGGGTGCCGGTGCATCGCCTGGGACAGGAGCAGGCCGCCTTCAACGTCGGCGCGCAGCTCCTTGACCACCAGGGCGAAATACTTGTCGTCGGTCTGCTGCTCGAGGATCACGAGCGCGGCGACGACGTTCAGGCCGGCCTCGATCATGGTCGCGAACTGCCGCGAGAAGATCTGCAGGGTCTTGGGCTTGACCTTCTTGAAGACGTTCCGCGCACTGTCGTCGCCTGAAGCGGCGAGCTCGTCCAGGCTGTTCGCCAGCAGGCCGCGGACACGCAGCTGCTCCCGCGCCCCCGCCAGATCGGGCGCATGGAGCTCGCCTGTCAGCTCGAGGCCGGAAGCGTTGATCGCGGAGTATGAGAAAGCAGCCACAGTCGTCCCTCTGAAGAGCTATCGGCAGGGGGGTTCAGGCTCTAAAGCGGGATGCCGATAGCTGAGACGTGCACCTGCGCGCGCGCGACGAGAGCGGCTTCGGCATGCTCGAGCTCCTGATGGCAATGGTAATGCTGAACGTCGGCATCCTCGCCATCGTCGCCGCGTTCTCATCCGGCAACGCAGCGCTGGCCCGGGCGAACCGGATCTCCACCGCCGGGGCCCTGGCGAACAAGCAGATGGAGGTCTACCGCGGCCTCAAGTACGACAACATCGTCTTCTTGACTTCCGAATGGAACTCCGCCATTGCGAACTCCACCTACACGGCCGACACCGCCTACCAGCTGAACATGGCGAGCCCGGTGTCGCCGAAGGCTCTCGTCCCCACCGTGAGCACATGCCCGGCGAACGTCCCGGCCGCTGCCTGCGATCCGAGCTACACGACCACGGGAGCCGACCATCGCTCGTATCGCGTCGACACGTATCTCTACTTCGACACGCCGAGCTTCGGGAACCAGCTTCGGACGGTCACGGTCGTCGTCCGCAATCCCGACGATCTGACGCGCACGTTCGCACGCGCCACGTCGACGTTCGATCCGTCGGTCGGGGCCTGAGAGCTCGGACTTACGGAGTCGCCGGCGGGAGGGTTACCGTCGCCGGCGTCGTGCCCGTGCCGGCGGTACTGGTACTCCCGCTCGTTGCTGTGCCCGTCGACGCTGCCGTCCCGAGAGGCTTCAGGATCAGCGTGTAACGCGTGCCGTCGGCGGTGTTCATCAGCGTCAGGGGCTTGTTCTCCTTCAGCGTGACCGTCTGCGCACCGGTTGCGTACGAGCCCCCGGCGATCGAGATCGTCGCCGTGTGCGCGGTCACCGACACGAGGTGGAAGAGCGGAACGACCGACGAGTCGGTCGACGTCGGCTGCGGGAAGTCGGTCTTCGTGGCAACCGTGTAGAGCGTCCCGTTCACCGAGATGACCGCGCTGCCCGGCGCCGGGGCGCTGCCGGGGACGGTCGGGATGCCAGGTTTGGCAGTGCCTCCGCTCGAGGAGCTGCCGGAAGACGAGGACGAGGAGCTCTGCGTGTCGCTGAGCTGTTGCGCGAACGGATCCTTGCTCGCGAAGCGGCTGAACGACGCCAGCTGGCCGTCCTGCACGCTGGTTGCCGGCGAGGCGGCGAGCGAGCCCGTCGCGTCGGTCGTCGTCGCGCCCGGCTCCTGAGCACCTCCCAAGGTCGGTGCGGCGAGCGTGGGAGTACCCGCGGGAGTCGTAGACGTCGCGGCCGAGCGCCGTACAGGCGGAGGCGGATTCAGCTGCTTCATGACCTTGGGAACCTCGAACGCGAGCAGGCCGATGAAGAGCACGCCGAGCACTGCCAGGATGATCTTTTGCTTCTTCTGCTTTGCCTTGAGCGGATCGACGTGCTTCTTCGCCATTAGGGAGCTCCTGTCGCCGACGCGCCGCTCGGGGCCGTCTCGGTCGTGGTCGAGGTACTGGTGGTCGTAGAAGTCGTCGTCGTGGTCGGAGTCGTCGGGATCGCGGCCGGGGCGGGGGCGCCTGCTCCGTAGACGAACGCGTCGATGACGAGCGTGGCCTGGATCTGCGGAAACTTCAGCGTGCTCTCGTTGAACGTCAGGGTGTCTACGGAGAACAGACGTCCGGTTGCGTCGAGGCGTCCTGCGTGCACCGACACAAGAGAGCGCAGCCGGTAGAGGAAGTCCGCCAGGTTGTAGAAGTTGCCCTGGAAGGTGACGGAGATCGGCAGCACCATGTAGCTCCCGATCGGAGAGATCGGCTGCGGTGAGATCGAGTCGAAGCGGATGCCGGTGTCGCGCGCGAGCTGGCTCAGCTCGAGCAGAAGGTCAGGCATGTCGGTCCGGTCTGGCATCGCCTTCGCCAGCCGGTAGACGTCGGCGACCTCGATCTTCGGCGCTGCGCGCGCAGCAGCGACCTGCTGGTGGTACGCGTCGATCTTGGCCTGGACCTCGGTCGCCTGGGTCTTCAGGTCGGTGACCTTCGCGCCCTCCGGGCGCACGAGCAGGAACCAGCCGGCGAGGCCGAAGACGAGGACGGCGCCGACCATGATTCCGATCAACGCTCCGGGATGGAGTGACTTGATGCGTTTCATGATCATGTTCATGTTCGCCTTCATGTGCCCGGGGCTCCGGCGACCTTGATGTCGGCCGCGATCGAGAACTCGACGACGTCCTGCCCACCGACTTTCGACAGCGTCGAGCTCAGCAGCTGCACGTTCGTCAAGTCCGGCACGACCTGCAGCCGTGAGAGCAGTCGGGCGACGCCGTCGTGCGAATAGGTGCGACCCTGGATCGTGAACTCGGAGGGAGCGCCTGTGCCCGAGCCTGTCGCGGCGTTCGTAAGCGGCGAGATCGGCGACTTTGCAGTCAGCGTGGTCAGCCAGACGTCCTCGGGCAGCACGAGCGAGAACTCGCGAAAGACCCGGTCCCAGGCGACGCGGCTCGTCAGCGCAGTGCTCAGTGCGCTCACGCGGGCGCTCTGCTCGCCTGCGAGCTGCTGCTGGGCGACGGACGGCCCTGCGGGGGCCGGCGGAAGCGCGTGGTAGATGCGGTTCAGGTCGTCGAGCTTCCGCTGCTGGGCTGCGACCTTGCCGCTGCCCATCATGAACATCGCGCCCAGGACCGCTGCGACCAGAACTCCGGAGCACGCGCCGATGAGGACCGGCAGGCTCTCCTTCTTGATCGTGCGCTGGCCGTGGTCTCGAGGCAGCAGGTTGACGGCACGCACGACTAATCCTCGATCCCGAGTCCGATTGCGACTGCGAGCGAACCGATCTGCTCGGGCTGCCCGACCTTCTTCGAAACCTTCATCCGCGCCAGCGGATCGCCGACGCGAACGTGCACGCCGATCAGGCGCTCGAGCTCACCGGCGAGCCCGGGAAGATGGGCCGTGCCGCCCGTCAGCACGATCTCGCCGATGCCCAGCGAGCCGGGTTGGTTCTGGTAGTACTGGAGCGAGGATACGAGCTCGCGCGCGAACGTCTGGATCGCCCTGCGCATCGCCTCGCGCGCCTTCTTCGCCTGATCGGCGGTGAGCCCATCCGGGACCATCTCGTCCATGAGCGAAAGAGCGCGCTTCGAAGCCTCGACCTCGGACGGCGCTGCGTTGACCTCTCGCGCAATCGCGACGTTGAGCGCGGAGCCGCCCCACTCGAGGACGCGCGTGAACTCGCAGACGCGTCCATCTGAGACGGCGAAGGTCGAGCGCTCGTGACCGATTGCGACCACGACGAGGGCGGCAGTCGCATCTGTGCCGACGCCCTCCTGCGGCGCCTGCAACGCACGCAACAGTGCGAACGCCTCGAGGTCGATCCCGACCAGGCTGATGCCCGCCTTCTTGCAGGCGTCGACGTAGCGGTCGATCAGTTCGCGGTAAGCAACGACGAGCAGAACGCGTTTGGTCGGCTGACCGTCCTCGCCAACACCTTCGCCGAGCACCTGGTAATCGAGCACGGCCTGATCGATCGGAATCGGCAGCGCTTCCTGCGCGCGGAAGCGGATCGCGTTGGCAAGTTGCTTCTGGTCATCGACCCCGGCGATCTCGAAGGTGCGGACGCCAATCCTGTTGTTCGCGATCCCGAGCCGCACGCCCTTCCTCGGCAGGCCGTGCTTCGCGAAGAAGTCCTTGAGCGCCTCGGCGAGCGCGTCGGGGTCACGCAGCTCTCCGCCGACGATGATGCCCGGTGCAAGCGGTTCGCGCGCGACCTGCAGCAGCTCCGCGCTGCCGTTGTTCGCGACGCGCGCCGCAGCGAGCTGAGACGCGCCGATCTTCAAGCCGACGAGAGCCCCCTTGCCGCCGCCGCGCTCGGCCTTCACCTTCGGGGCCTTCTGCTTGCGCTCCTTCGGCTGCTTCGGCTCTTTGGTGTTGGGGGCGCGCTCGGCCTTCACCTTCGAGGCCTTCTGCTTGCGCTCTTTGACAGGCTTGTCGCCCTTCTTGCCGCCGAGCGAGATCTCCTTCTTCCAGAACGGCACCTTGGGGGCGTCCTCGACCGGCAGGGGCGGCAGGTCAGCCGCGGCAACGGGCGGGTGGACGACTACCGACGGCAGAGGTGCGGAGACAATCGCGGTCGGGGCGTCGGCGGCGGGCGCGGGCGGCATGGCCGGCGCCGCGTTCCACGGTTCGGCAGCAGCCTCGACCTCGACGATCGCGACGGGCTCCGCGCCAATCGGCGGCTCGTCGGCGACGGGCTCCTCGACGGCGACGGGCTCTTCCTTTGCGACAGGCTCGTCGTCTGCAACAGGCTCTTCTTCCGCAACGGGCTGTTCGTCGGCAACGGGCTCTTCGTCAGCGGACTGCTCGGCGACAGGCTCGGCCTCCGGCTTGCGACTGAACGAGACCTCCTTCTTCCAGACTGTCTCCTCGGGCCCCGTCTCCGGGTCCGAGACCTGCTCGTCCGGCGTGGCCTCGTCCGCCGTCCCCTCGACGACGACCGGCTGGGCCTCAACCGGCTCATCGGGCGACGCCTTGCGGCCGAAGCTGACCTCCTTCTTCCACACGGTCTCCTCGGCGACTTGCGGCTCCGCAGCGGCAGGCTCTACCGCGACAGGCTCTTCCGCGACAAGCTCTTCCGCGACAAGCTCTTCGACCGCCGGTTCCTCGGCAGGCATCTCCGCGACAGCGTCGCCTTCGACGGCGTCAGCCTTCGGCTTGCGCTTGAGCGAGAGCTCCTTCTTCCAAATGGACGTGGGCTTTTCGCCGGTTGCCGACGACTCGTCCGTGTCCTTCTGCTCCTTCGGCTTCCGCCCGAAGGACAATTCCTTCTTCCAAATCGACTGGTCGTCCATCACTAGCTCCCGGCAACGCGCAGACCGGCGGCGAGCGGCTGCTCGTCGTGCGGTTGGCTGAGATCGGGCGGAGGCTCGACGGGGAAGCCGGCACGCTCGAGGAGGCCGATGAGCTGCGCGGGCCGGCTCGAACGCGTGAGGCCGACCTCGAACTCGACGACGCCACGCTGGATCAGATCCGCGAGCGACTGTTCCATCGTCTGCATGCCGCGGCTCGTGTTCGTCTGCATCACCGAATAGATCTGCTCGACCTTGCCCTGGCGGATGAGGTTGCGGACGGCGTCGTCCGGCAGCAGGACCTCGAGTGCCGGAACGCGTCCCATTCCGTCGGCCGTCGGAAGCAGCGCCTGCGTCACGACGCCCTGCAGCGAGCTCGCGATCTGAATGCGGATCTGCTCCTGCTGCTCGGCCGGAAACACGTCGATGATGCGGTCGATCGTCGACGGCGCGCTCTGCGTGTGCAGCGTCCCGAAGACAAGGTGGCCGGTCTCCGCAGCGGTCAGCGCGGTGGAGATCGTCTCGAGGTCGCGCATCTCGCCCACGAGGATCACGTCGGGGTCCTGGCGGAGAGCGGCACGCAGAGCTTCGGCGAAGCTCACGGCATCCGGCCCGATCTCGCGCTGGTTGACGATGCAGCGCTTGTGGCGGTGCAGGAACTCGATCGGGTCCTCGATGGTGAGGATGTGCTCGGAGCGGTTCCGGTTGATCTCGTCGATGATCGCCGCGAGCGTCGTCGACTTACCGGAGCCCGTCGGGCCGGTGACGAGGACGAGCCCGCGCGGCTTCTCTGCGAGCTGGTGCAGCGTCGCAGGGATGCCGAGCTCCTCCAGTGTCTTGATCTCGGCCGGAATCAGGCGGAAAGCTGCGCCGATCGACTCCCGCTGGAAATAGACGTTCACGCGGAAGCGGGCGAGGCCGGGGATCGAATGCGAGAAATCGAGCTGGCGCTTGATCTCGAGGTTCTTCTGCTGCTCGCTCGAGAGGATGCGGTAGAGGAGCTCCTGCGTGTCCTCGGGCGTGAGAGGGGCGTACTCCTCCACGCGCTCGACTTCTCCACGCACGCGAATGACAGGGGGCGTCCCAACGGTCACATGGAGGTCTGACGCGTTGCGCGCCACCATGTGCTCTAGGAGCTCGTCGATTGAATTGACCGGCCGCATAACTCGAACGAGTCATCGGCAGGCCATGGCGCGGCCTTTACCTCTCTAATAGCCGCCTAATAGGCGCTGGTTTTCAAAAGGCACGATCACCCCTTCGAGGGTTACCCACCGTGGGTGAGTTGGCCGATGCCTGACGGGCCACTCCGTTCGTTCCCCATGGAAGGAGCACCTGCATGACCAGCAAAATCCGGCAGCGGCTTGCCGGTGAGGAAAGCGGTTTCACCCTCATCGAGCTTCTCGTTGTCATCATCATTCTCGGCATCCTGCTCGCGATCGCGATCCCCTCG
>JBGPYI010000190.1:0-4385 GCA_041493175.1 Gaiellaceae bacterium
CCTGGGGGTTTGAGCGTTCAGATAAATGGTTTAGACCGTTATTTTCTGCGGGGGGGGCGGCAAAAGCCCCCACGCCCTGATCCGGCGCCGCAAGCGTCGCCGGGGTTGAACAGCGAGCGTTGCGGAGCTCGCCATTACGGCACTCCGCCCGCCTGCGCCTGCTTCAGCTGTGCGTCGATCTGCTTGTCGAGCTTCTGTAGCCCTTTCGCGAGATCACCGGCGTGCCCGGCCTGCCACTTGACGGCGAACGCCTGAATCAGAGAACCGTACGCATTGCCGGCTGCAGTGATCGGCGTCGTCTTCGAGTTGGAGTTCGCGAAGATCTTCAGGAACGTCTTGAAGTGCGAGTCCGGCTTGATGTCCGGCGACGTCAGCGATGCCTTGGTCGTCGGGACGTTGCGCACACCGTTCGAGAAGATCGCCAGCGCGTGACTGTCGGTCGTCAGGTACTTGACCAGCGCCCAGGCCTGATCCTTGTGCTTCACGCCCTTGGGGATGCCGATGATCGTGCCGTTGACGTAGCCCGCGCCGTAGAGCTCGGGATGAGCGTCGTCGACCGGTGCCGGCGCAGTGCCGTAGTCGAGGCTCGGATGCTCACGTCCGATGAACGCCACGCGCCACTCGCCGTCGATCATCATCGCGAGCTTGCCGATCTCGAACGCATGCGAGGCCGAGAACTCGTCGGCAGCACCGGCATTGAACTTCTGGAGCTTCTTGTAGCCGTACCAGTCGACGAGGTTCTTCTGCCACTTCAGTATCTTCGACCACGCCTGATCCTTCGAGAGGACCGACTTGCCGCCACCGTCGACGTACTTGGCGCCGAAGAGCGGTGCGTAGGCGCTCAGGTCTGGAGCGTTGCCTGAGTAGAAGCCGAGGAAGGGGTTGTACCCGGCGACCTTGATCGAGCCGTCAGAGTTCTTCTTCGTCAGCTTCTTCGCGTATGCCGTCAGCTGCGACATCGTCTTCGGCGGGCTCGTGAGCCCAGCCGCCTTGAACAGCTTCTTGTTGTAGTAAAAGCCGTAGACGTCCGCGAGCAACGGCAACGCACATCGTTTGCCCTTGTACTGCGTGTAGTACTGCGACGTCTTCGGGAACATGTTCACGTCGATCTTGTCCTTCGACAGGAACGGCTTCAGGTCGAGCCAGGCACCCGAGTTGCAGTAGCTGCCCACGTTCGCCGACGTGAAGGAACTGACGACGTCCGGCACCTTGCCGCTCCGGATCGCGGCGGTGATCTTGTCGTCGTTGATGCCGCCGACGACCTTCACGGTGACGTCGGAATGCTTGTTGTCGTATTCCGCCACCACGCCCTTGAAGGCCTTGAGCTCCGCTGCGCTCCAGCCCACCCAGATCGTGATGTTGTCGGCCTTCGCACCGGACGTGCCGGCGGTGGCCGAGGTCCTCGCAGTTGCCGCGATGAGCGCCGCGCCGAGCACGAGCGCCACGAGCAACCCAATCGCCACGCGTCTCATACCCTGCCTCCCTTGGGGTGATCGTCGTCAACCCCGGTTTCCTTTTCCAGTGCCGCCGCGGAGTGCGCCGGCGATCTGGAATCTCGTAAAGATTCCGAACCAGGACTCTATGACTGAGCCCAAATGGAGTCAAGCTTGACGAGAACCTGGGTAGCTGAGTTAACTTTGCTGACGAGATGGCGAAAATCGCCCCTCCCGCTACCCGAGCCACTCCGCCGCTACTCAAGCACCTGAACGAACGCACAGTGCTCGAGACGATCCGCGCGGGAGCCCCGATCTCCCGGGCCGAGATTTCGCGCCGGGCCGGCATCTCGAAGCCCACGGTCTCGCTCGCGCTCCAGTCCCTCCTCGCTGCCGGGCTCGTCCGGGAAGCGGCTACGGGGCCGGGCGGCCCGAGCTACGGAGCCGTGTTCTTCGAGCCGGTTCCGGAAGCCGCGTACATCCTCGGGCTCGATCTCGGGACACACTTCCTGCGCGGTGCGGTGTGCGACCTTGCCGGCGAAGTGCGCGCGCGTCAGGATGTCGAGCTGCGCGGCGCCGACGCCGACGGCGCGCTGCGGGCAATCGCGGCGCTGCGCGATTCACTGATCGCAGCAGCTTCGCTGCCGGTCGAGCGGATCGACGGTGTCGTCCTCGGAGTGCCGGGCGTGATCGACGCGGAGAAGTCGACGCTGCACCTCACGACGCCGAACATCCCCGGCCTCGAAGGCCGCGCCTTCGGCCGCGAGCTGGGCGAGCAGCTCGGCATCGACGTCACGCTCGAGAACGACGTCAATCTCGCAGCAGTCGGTGAGCGCTGGGCCGGCGTCGCCCGCGGCGTCGACGACTTTGCGTTTCTCTCCGTCGGCATGGGCATGGGCATGGGGCTCGTGCTCGGCGGCGAGCTGCACCGCGGCAATCACGGCGCGGCCGGCGAAGTGGACTGGGCACTCGCCGGTCTGGCCGAGGATGTCGACCCCTCGGCCGAAGGAGTCGCCGCGCTGGCGGCGCGCATCGCACCGGCGGGCTCGACCGGAACGTCACTCGCTCCTCCCTACGACGCCCGAGCGGTCTTCGCGGCCGCACGGCGCGGTGACCCCCTCGGACGCACTGTGGTCGAAGAGGTGGCTCGACGCATCGCGGCCCACATCACACCCATCGCCGCCGTCGCGGATCCTGCGCTCGTCGTCCTCGGCGGGGGGCTCGGCGCGAACGGGGACCTGCTTCTCACGCCGGTACGCCGGCTTCTGGCCGCATGGATCCCCTACCCGCCGCAGGTCGAGATCTCGAGCCTCGGCGAGGCCGCCGTGCTCATGGGCGCGCTGGCCGTGGGGCTGCGCTCTGCGCTCGACAACGTCTTCGTGAACCGCCCGCGCTCCCTGCGCACCTAAAACGCGCAGTGCTCAGCCGATGAGGGACTGCCTCAGCGCCACCGCGACAGCCTGCGTCCGCGTATTCGCCTCGAGCCTGCGCATCGCCTTCTGGACGTGCGTGCGGACCGTCTCCGGCGAGAGGAACAGCCGCTTGCCGATCTCCTCGTTCGTCAGGCCGTCCGCGAGGAGCCTCAGCACCTCGCGCTCCCGCTTGGTGAGTTGTGGTATCCGCTCCGATTCCGCGCTCGCGAGCACTCCGGCCAGGACCGGATCGACGTAGACGGCCCCTCCGGCGACCATGTCGACGGCGCGAATCAGATCCTGGAGCGGGGCCTCCTTCAGCACGAATCCGCGAACGCCCGCGTCGAGCGCCTCGCTCAGCAGCGCCCTGTCGCCGTACGCGGTGTACAGGATGACGGCGGTTTCGGGAGCCGCGCGGGATACTCGGGACGCGATTTCGATCCCGGTCAGCCGCGGCATCCTGACGTCGATAACGGCGACCGTCGGTCGTGTGGCCTCGATCTTGGCAGCCGCCTCCTCCCCGTTCGACGCCCGCCCCACTACATCCACACCCCCGTCGATCAACACATCACAGACCGCACGAAGCACGGCGGGATGATCGTCCGCGACCACCGCCCGAACAGGGCCGCTCCTGGTGGGCTCGTGCACTCAGAGCAGGATACGCAGAGCGGTCTCCGGAGGACAGCCGCGCTCGACGAGCCGGACTGCCGCATGGAGCGGCCGTCGCACCTCTAACGGGTGAGATCGCCGATCGACATCACGTCCGCAATCGGCCCGGGGCGGGCGAGATAGAACCCCTGTCCGTAACGGACCCCCAGCTCGCGCAACGTTTCGAGCTCCTGCCGAGTCTGGATGCCCTCGGCTACGACGGTGGCGCCGAGCTCCGCGGCGAAGGAGATCAAGCCCGCTGCGAGCGCCCGGCGCGCGGGATCCTTGTAGACGTTGCGCGTGAGGGCATTGTCGATCTTGATGATGTCGGGAGCGAGTTGAAGGATGTGACGCAGGCTGGCGAAGCCGGAGCCGGCATCGTCGACGGCCAGTCGGATCCCCCGCCCGCGCATGCGCCGCATGGCCGCATTCAGCGCTTCGTAGTCGTGCACCGGAGCGTGTTCCGTGATCTCGAGGACCAGGCGATCCGCTGGAGCGGCCGCGAGCAGCTCGGCGAGACCAGCCGAGGCGAGCGTGTCGGGCATCGCGTTGACGGAGAGATACGGCTCCGCAGGAGCTTCCGGCAGTACCGCCAGCGCCGCTGCCACCGCAGCGACCTCCAGCTCCCGCCTGAGCCCAACGGCCGCCGCCTCTGTAAACCAGGTTTGGGTCGGCCGCTCGGGTGCAGACGGAAAGCGAGCGAGAGCCTCGAAGCCGACAACGACCTCGGTCTCGAGGTCGACGATCGGCTGGAAGACCATGCTCATCTTGCCTCCGTCGAGCACATCGCGGATTCGCTCCGACTGGGTTCTCAGGAGCTCTTCCTCTTCTCCTTCGACCTGGAGCCTGCCGGTGAGCTCCTCGAGGATGTCGCCCATCACTTCGGAGGAGA
>JBGPYI010000062.1:0-9853 GCA_041493175.1 Gaiellaceae bacterium
GCCGAAGCCGATCTTCGGCGAGAACGGCTCCGGGATGCACACGCACCAGTCGCTGTTCAAGGACGGGCGCAATGCGTTCTTCGACGGTGAGGACGAGTGGAACCTCTCCCCCGTGGGGAAGGCGTTCATCGCCGGACAGCTGCGGCACGCGCGCGAGATCAGCGCCGTGTTCGCACAGTGGGTGAACTCGTACAAGCGGCTCGTGCCGGGCTACGAGGCGCCGGTGTACGTCGCCTGGTCGCGGCGCAACCGCTCGGCGCTCATCCGAATCCCCCTCTACAAGCCGGGCGCCGAGCAGGCGACGCGAGCAGAGATCCGCTGTCCCGACCCGGCGTGCAACCCGTACCTGACGTTCGCCGCCCTGCTCCATGCCGGCCTGGAGGGGATCGAGCAGGGCTACGAGTTGCCCGACCCGATGGAGACAAACCTCTATCACCTGACGCCCGAACAGCGAAAGGAGCGCGGGATCGTCTCGCTGCCGGAGACGCTCGGCGAGGCCGTCGACGAGCTTGCGGGCTCGGAGCTCGTTCGCAGGGCGCTCGGCCCCCACATCTTCGACCGCTACGTGGAGTTGAAGCGAGCCGAGTGGGACGAATACCGAGTGCAGCTCACGGAGTGGGAGCTCAAGAAGTACTTGTCCGTGCTCTGAGAAAGAGAGAGAATGACGGCCGGTCTCGTGAGCTCTGCGGCCTACGAGATCCAACTGACGGCCGACTGCGAGCTGCTGCTTTCAAGCGCAGCTCGTGGTCGTTCTACCGCCGAAAATGCTCCGCATTTTCGGCGGCTGAGGGTGAGGACTTCGCTTCGCTCGTCGGGTTTAGAGAAACCGCCGGATGGTCTCACGGGCGACGCGGAGGCCGACGACTCGGCTGGTGGGATCGACGTCGGCGATCGTGTCGGCCGGGACCAGGCGGCGGTGGCGGGAGAACACGCCGGCGCGGACCGACAGCGCGTCCGGAACGTCGGGAAGCGTCCCGTACATCGGACACTCGACCTTGCCGACGACCCGGCCCCGGTTGTCTGCCACCAGGAAACCGGCCGTGTCCACGAGATTCAGGGGGAGTGCGGACATGGTCCGAACCTATTCCTCGTCTGCAAGGAAATTCCCTTGCCTGCGGTAAGAGTTGTGTAAACGGGTCAGACCCCGGGTTTCGCAGACATGGCCCACCACGCCACAGCCAGAGCGGCGAGGTAGACCGGCGCCAGGATCGCCAGGGCCACCGATGCGCGCCCGACCCCGCCGCGCCGCGCGCTGACCCAGGCGACCACGCCCAGGGCGATCAAGAGGATCAGGCCCGGCTCCGAGACGGCGAAACCGACGCCGACCCAGCCGGGAGCCTTGTCCGGAAACTCCTTGTCCGCGATCAATTGAGCGCCGACGCGCATCACGATCCAGGACGGGACGACGACGAAGATCAGCGTCCGAAAGGCGAGGCGTGACAGCAGCGCTCCGTGTGCGCGGCGCTTCCGTGCCGCGCATGCGAGCACGGTCACTGCCCCGGTCGCGCCGGCGAGAACGATGGCGCCCAGGACGTGCAGGAAGAGTGGGAAGTTCCAGCTGTCAGGACGGACGAGTGCGAGCATCACGCGCCCGGCTTCCAGATCATCAGGGCGAGCATCGCAACGATGGCTGCCCCGCTGCCCCAGCTCAGGGCGAGCCACACCGGGTCGCGCAGCCGGGCCGACAGCTCCTGGCTCGGTGCGTCCCCCTCCGCCGCGAGACGTTCGGCCAGCTTCCGCGTCCGCTTCTCGCGTCCTCCTCCGATGCCGCCGAAAGCATTGGCCAGGACCCAAAGGACGAGTGCCAGGACGATCCAGGTCTGACCCCAGCCGTACCCGACGTCGTGCACGAGCCAGAGCCCGAAGACAAGCGTGAGCCCCATCCCCGCTCCGATCGCGATCACGGCGACGCGGGTGAGCCGGAACAGCACTGCGATCTCGCTGGGACGGTCCCGTCGCAGTGCCGCGACGTTGAAGATCCCGGCCATCACGGCGCCGCCGAGGACGAGGAACGCTCCCGTGACATGGAGGTACAGCAGCCAGTGGTAGGTGTCCACGGCGGCTAGCCTATGATTCCGAGTGGACGTACGAGCGCGCCACCTGCGCCTTCTCACCGAGACGATCGCCGCGGTGAACTCGACGCTCGACCTGGAAGAGGTGCTCGGACTGGTCGCGAGCAAGGTCGCCGACGCCCTCGGAACCGAGGCCTGTTTCGTCTACCTCTACGACGAGCGGACGAACGAGCTCATCCTGCGCGCCACGCACGGGACGAGCGTCGAGGAGATGACGAAGCGCCCTCGGATGCGGCCGGGTGAGGGAATCACGGGGACCGCCGCGGCCGACCGAGCGCCGGTGATGATTCCCTCGCAGGCGCATCTCGATCCGCGCTTCAAGCAGTTCGCCAACCTTCCGGAGGACGACTACGAGTCGATTCTCGCCGTGCCCATTCTTGCCCGCGACCAGCTCGCCGGCGCGTTGAACGTGCGCACGCTCGAGCCGCGCGAGTTCACGCAGGACGAGATCGAATTGCTCGTCGCGATCGCAGATCAGGTCGCGCAGACGATTCAGCACGCGCAGCTCTACGCACAGGCGCAGAGCCGGGTCGCCGAGCTCGAGGCCCTGGCCAAGATCTCGGAGGCCGTCTCCGAGTCCCTCTACCTCGAGGAGTCGCTCGAGGCGATCGTGAAGACAACGATGGAGGCCGTCGGCGCCAGCGGCGCGGCTCTCGTGCTCGAGGACGGCAACATCGCCTGGCCGGGAGGCCGCGCCGGGACGCACAACGTGCGGCTCCCTCTGCGCTGGAAGCGGCGTCAGATCGGCGAGCTCGTCTGCGACCGCGACACGCCGTTCACGGACGAGGAGCGCGCGTTGCTCGTGTCGATCGCACACCATGCAGCGGTGGCGCTCGAACATGGGCGCGCCGTCATGCGCGGCGTGCTCGCGCAAGAGATCCATCACCGGGTCAAGAACAACCTCCAGACCGTCGCGTCGCTCTTGCGCCTGCAGGCTCGTGCGACGGACACGGACCCGCGCAAAGCGCTCGAGGATTCGGTCCACCGCATCCTCGCGATTGCGGCCGTGCACGAGGTCCTGACGGAACAGCGCGAGGAGGTGGTCGAGCTACGCGAGCTGCTCGAACGGTTGCGCGCGATGCTCGTGCAGGGCCTGGCCGTCGGCAAGGAAGTTCACGCGGACCTCGAGTCCGTATCGATCGCCGGCAACCGGGCGACCGCGCTGGCGCTGGTCTTCAGCGAGTTGCTGCAGAACGCTCTCGAGCACGGCGGCGACAGCGTTCAGATCGAGCTCGCCCAGCGCAACGGCGAGGTCGTGCTCTCGATCGCGGACAACGGCTCGGGAATCGAGGCCGCGGCGACGGGCACGGGCCTCTCAATCGTGCAGGCGCTTGTCCGTGACGAGCTGCAAGGAAGACTGGATCTGAGTAGCGAAGGAGGCACGCGGGCCGAAGTGGTCTTTCCGGCGTGACCCACCACACGCCAACGGCCGGAGGCTAAGGCACGCGAAAGCGGCCTTAGCCGCAGGCGAACTGATGCGGACGCGGACGCTTCAGCGCCCGTGCCCGCACGGTAGGGAACAGTCGCCGATCGTTCACACAGTGAGAGGGCGCGGGCTTTGCCTGTGCCCGTTTACCGCGAAGCGGTGTACTTCAACACCGCAGCGAAAGCGAAGCTTTCGCTGCGTTAACGAACGCCGCCGTCGCCGCCGGCGGGCCGCGACCACCAGGCGCCGTCGCTCCCGGACATGGCGCCCTGGAGCTGGTCGACGTAGCTGACGAGGTCCCGCTCACGCCGGTCGAGCGTCTGCTCGAGCTCCTCGAGCTCGGTGCGCCAGCGCTCGATGCGGTCTTCGCGGAACTGGACGTCGGCCTCGAACTCGGCTTCGCGCTGTTCCAGGCCGACCTCGAGGCGCTTGAGCTCGATCACCCTGGCGTCCGCCGCGTGATCGGAAATCGGGCGCTGCCCGACGTCGCTCCGGCCACCGAGGAGGGGCGCAAGCGAGGCTGCCTGCTCCGCCGAGATTTCCACACGGAGCACGAGAGGCTTGGGGGTGCTGAATTCCTGGTCAGACATGAGGAGCCGCATCAGAGAGAATCGCCAGGGCCACGGGCCGGCACTATCCCTCGGCTGAGCGGTTTCCGCCAAACTCACCCACCACTGGTGAGGATTCTGGTCGCCGAGGACGAGACGATCATCCGGCTCGACCTGCGGGCCCTGTTGGAGCACGCCGGTTTCGAGGTCTGCGCAGAGGCCCGCGACGGAGAGGAAGCAGTGGCCCTCGCCCGCTCGGAGCAGCCGGATCTGGCCCTCCTGGACGTCAAGATGCCGAAGCTCGACGGGATCGAAGCCGCCCGCCGGATCCTGGAAGAGCGGCCGATTCCGATCGTGATGCTGACCGCGTACGGGCAGGACGAGCTCGTGCAGCGCGCCGCCGAAGCCGGTGTGTTCGGCTACCTGGTCAAGCCATTCCGCGAGCAGGACCTGCTGCCGGCCATCCGCACGGCGCGCGCCCGCCACGAGGAGCTCTCGGCTCTCCGCGCGGAGGCCGAGTCACTGGCGGAGGCGCTTGCCGCGCGCAAGGCGATCGAGCGGGCCAAGGGCCTGCTGATGGAGAAGGAAGGGCTTTCGGAACAGGATGCGTTCGCGCGGCTGCGCAAGGCGAGCCAGATCTCCGGCCGTCCGCTCAAGGTGGTCGCGGAAGCGCTGATCGCGACCTTCGAATGAGCCCTTAGAAGTCTGTAGGCGACGGGCGGCTCACGTGTGCGCCCGCTCGAAGAGCCGCTCCCAGCGCTGCAGCAGAGCCTGGAGCTCGTCGCGTGCGTGGCGGTGAGCCGCGAGCATCTCGACGTCGTTCCAATCTTCCGCCAGGCGCCGCTCGAGTTCGGCCACCGTGCCCTCGTGTTCGGCGATCTGCGCCTCGATCCGCTCGAGCTCCGAGGGAGCCTTGGGCTTGATGGGCGCCTTGCGCGACTTCGCGGCGGGCTTGCGTTCGACCGGCGGAGGAGGCGGAGCCTGGCGCGCTTCGCGCTGACGGACGTATTCCGCCCAGCCGCCGTCGTAGGAGTTGAGCTGCCGATCCTCGATCGCGAAAGTTCGCTCCGCCACCGCGTCGAGGAGTGCGCGGTCGTGCGAGACGAGCAGGACCGTCCCCGGAAACGCCTCGAGAGCCGCCTCGAGCGCCTCGCGGCTCTCCAGGTCGAGGTGGTTCGTCGGCTCGTCGACGACGAGGAAGTTTGCGCCGGAGGCGACGATCAGCGCCAGCGCGAGACGCCGGCGCTCGCCGCCCGAGAGCGCGAGCACCGGCTTCTCGTGTTCGGTCCAGCCGGAGAAGAGGAAACGGCCGAGCAGCTTCTGAGCGTCGGGACGCTGCAGACCCGTTGCGCGCTGGACGCACTGCAGCACGGATCCGCGCGTGTCGAGCTCCATCTCCTGCTGGGAGAAGTACGCCGGCACGACGCCGTGCCCGAGCCGCACGGAGCCGTCATCGACCTCGCGCCGCCCCAGGATGGTTTCGAGCAGCGTCGTCTTCCCTGATCCATTCGGGCCGATGAGCGCCACGTGCTCGCCGCGCTCGATCGCAAAGCTCGCGCCCTCGAGCAGCACGCGGTCGCCGATGCGAAGTCCGAGCTCTTCGGCCTCGAGCACGGTCCGGCCGCTGCGCGCGGGCTTCAGGAACTCGAAGCCGAGGCTCTTGCTTCTGCGCGTGAGCAGGTCGATCTCGGCCTTCGACTTCGCGCGTTCCTTTTCCAGGCGCTCGATCTGCGTCAGCTTCACCTGCGCCTTGCGCGCCATCTTCTCCGTCGAGGCCCGGAATCGGGCGACGAAGCGCTCCAGCCGCTCGATGTCCCGGCCGACGCGCTCGGCCGCCTTCGACGCGGCGTGGAGGCGGGACGCCTTCTCGAGGCGCCAGGCGTGCCACGGGCCTTTGAAGTACGTCGAGCGCCCCGCATCGAGCTCGAGCACCACGTTCGTCACTGCTTCGAGGAACCAGCGGTCGTGCGCCACGATCATGATCCCGGCGTCGAGTGACTGCAGCTCGCGCTCCAGCCATTCCATGCTTTCGACGTCGAGATGGTTGGTGGGCTCGTCGAGGAGCAGGAGATCCGGATCGCCGCCGAGCGCGCGTGCGAGAGACGCCCGAGTGAGCTCGCCGCCGGAAAAGGTCTGGAGCTGGCGGTCGAGCTGCTCCTCCCCGAAGCCGAGCCCGCGCACGACCGCGGTTGCGCGCTCGCGCCAGTCGTAGCCGCCGGCATGCTCGAGCCGTGCTTGCGCTTCGCCGTAGCGGCGAATCGTGGCGTCGTCGTGATCTCCGGCAGCCATCGCCCGCTCCAGGCGCCGCAGCTCCTCCTCCAGCGCGATCAGGTCGCGCGCACCGGAGAGCACGTACTCGCGCAGCGTCAGGCGCCGCTCGAGCGGCGGCCGCTGGTCGTGCAACGCGACGCGCGTGCCCTTCTGGAACGCCAGGTCGCCACCCTGGAGGGTCGTCTCGCCCACGAGCGCTCGCAGCAGGGTCGTCTTGCCGGCGCCGTTGGGCCCGGCGAGCGCGACGCGGTCGCGGCGCTCGACCTTGAACGACACGCCGTCGAACAGCGGGTCGCCGGAGAACTCCTTGCGGAGGTTGGATGCGATCAGGACGGCCACTGCTGTAAGGGTACGGCCCGTGGCCCGGGTTCTTGCGCTCGACGTCGGCACGTCCTCCGTGCGGGCCAGCCGTTTCGACGAGACCGCGGAGGAGCGCGGCGAGCCCGCGCGCCGCGACTACCCAGGGGAATACGACCCGCACCGGGTCCTCGCGCACACGCGCGAGGCGATCGAAGCGGCGGGCGGCGCGGTGGGAATCGACGCGGTCGGCGCATCCTGCTTCGGCCACAGCCTCCTCGCCCTCGACGACCACGGCCGGCCTCTGACGCAGATCCTCTCCTGGCGGGACACGCGTTCTGCTGACGCGGCCGACCGGCTCTTGCGCGGTCTCGACAACGCGGCCGTGCATGCACGTACGGGTTGTCAGATCCATACGAGCTACTGGCCGGCGAAGCTGGCGTGGCTGGCGCAGGAAGAGCCGGAGGTGTTCCGCTCTGCGCACCGCTTCGTCTCGTTCTGCGACTACCTCTACGCACAGCTGCTCGGGCGAGAGGTCCCCACGAGCATCTCGATGGCGTCGCCGACCGGTTTGGTCGACCTGCGCACGCGGACGTGGGACGAGGAGCTGCTCGACATGCTCGGCCTCGACGCCGAGCGTCTACCGGAGATCTCGGATGCGCCGGTCGACGGTTGGTACCCGGCGCTCTTTGACGGCGCCTGCTCCAACTTCGGCGCGGGCTGCATGACCCGCGAGCGCGCCGCGTTGATGGTCGGCACGTCGGGGGCGATCCGAGTTGTCTATGAGACGCAGCGGCCGCAGCCTCGCCCCGTCCTCTTTCTGCATTGGGTCGACGAGACGCGCGTCGTCGAGGGCGGTTCGTTGTCGGACGGCGGGAATCTCTACGCCTGGATGGACCAGACCTTGCAGGACGCCGCCGCGGGTTCCCTGGCCGACCGCGACCCGGACTCGCACGGGCTGACGTTCCTGTCGCTCCTCGGCGGCGAGCGCAGCCCCGGCTGGCACCCGCACGCCAAAGGCGCCATTCACGGGCTCACGTTCGACACGACGCCGCTCGACGTGCGCCAGGCCGGTCTCGAGGGCGTTGCCTTCCGCTTCGCAGAGGTTGCAGACCTGATGCCGGGGATCGAGGAGATCGTCGCCACGGGAGGTGCGCTGCTCAAGGACCCCGACTGGGTGCAGATCATGGCCGACGCGCTCGGGCGTCCGCTTACGACGTCCGGCGTCAAGGAGGCGTCACTGCGTGGCGCGGCTGTCGTCGTGCTCGAGCGGCTGGGCGAGACGCCGGCTCCGGCGCCGCTGGGCTCGGTGGTCGAGCCTCGCCACGACAAGGTCGAGCTGTTCCGCGCCGCCCGCGAGCGGCAGCGACGGCTCTACGAGGTGGTGACCTCCGACCCGACCAGCTGACGCGCCGCAGCTGCGATGTGCTCGGCGTCGATGCCGTAGGCGTTCATGAGCTCGTCCGGCTTGCCGGAGCGCGGCATCTCTCGCACCGCCAGCTTCAGCACCCGCGCGTGCTCGTCCTTTTCGGCGAGCGCGGCCAGGACAGCGTCGCCGAGGCCGCCCTCGGGGAAGTGGTCCTCGACGGTGACGATCTTGCCCGTCGCCTCGGCGGCCGCCTGCAGTGTCTCCGCGTCGATCGGCTTGATCGAGTAGGCGTCGATCACACGGGCGGTGATGCCGTCTTCCCCGAGCGCGTCAGCCGCCTTGAGCGCCTCGTGCACCGTGATGCCTGTGCCGACGAGCGTCACATCGTCGTCTTCCGACGAGCGGATGACGCGGCTGCCGCCGACCTCGAACTCCTCGTCGGGCCCGTAGATGACCGGCGTGTTGGGGCGGAGCGTGCGCAGGAACACGATGCCTTTCGTGTCTGCCATCGCCACCACGAGCTTGGCGGTCTGATTCGCGTCGCACGGATGGAGCACCACGCTGGAGTGAATCGCCCGCAGCGAGGCAATGTCCTCCAGCGCCATCTGCGAGGGACCGTCCTCGCCGATCGACACGCCCGCATGCGAGCCCGCGAGGCGCAGATCCACGCGGCTGATGGCCGCCATGCGGACGAAGTCGTACGCGCGCGAGAAGAACGCGGCGAACGTTGATGCAAACGCGTTCCAGCCGCGCGCGTGCAGGCCGACGGCGGCGGCGACGAGCTGCTGCTCCGCGATGTACATCTCGAAGAAGCGATCGGGGTGCGCCTGCTTGAAGATCTCGGCGAACGTCGAGTTGCTGACCTCGCCGTCGAGGGCGACCACGTCTCCGCGAGCGGACCCGAGCGCTGCGAGCGCCTCGCCGTACGCCTTGCGCGTGGCCACCTCCTGTCCGAGCTCGTAGCGCGGCAGCTCGAGCGGCCCCTCCGGGAAGCGGTGCGGCTCGGCAAATTCCGGTTTCGCGACCTCGATGCGGATGTTGCGGACGCCGCCGAGCTCCTCGATCGCCGCGTCGGGATCGTCGAGCGGTTTGCCGTGCCAGCCGTCCTTGTCCTCGACGGCCTTGACACCCTTGCCCTTGATCGTGCGTGCCACGATCACCGTCGGGCGGCCGGCCGTCTCTTCCGTTTCCTTGTAGGCGCGATCGATCTCCTCGACGTTGTGTCCGTCAATCTCGATCGCGTTCCAGCCGAACGCACGCGCGCGCTCGACGTACACGCCCGTGTTCCAGCCGATCATCGTCTCCCCGCGTTGCCCGAGCCGGTTGACGTCGATGATCGCGGTCAGGTTGTCGAGTCCGTAGTGCGACGCGTGCTCGAAGGCCTCCCACATCGAGCCCTCCGCCATCTCGCTGTCGCCGCAGAGCACCCAGACGCGTGAAGGAAGGCGGTCGAGGTACTTGGCGGCGAGCCCCATGCCGACGCCGATCGGCAGTCCCTGTCCAAGCGAGCCCGTCGCGACATCCACCCACGGGATCAGAGGAGTCGGGTGCCCTTCGAGCATGCTGCCGAACTTGCGGTACGTGAGCAGCTCCTCGTCGGTGATCGCCCCAACGGCGCGGAGGATCGCGTAGTACAGCGTGGAGGCATGCCCCTTCGAGAAGACCAGCCGGTCGTTCGTCGGGCTCTTCGGGTTGTCGTAGTCGTAGCGGAGATGATTCGCGACGAGGACGGCCATCAGGTCGGCGGCCGACATCCCCGAGGTGGGATGCCCGGACTTCGCGACGGCAGCCGGGCGGATCGAATCGACGCGGAACTGCTGCCCGAGCTCGCGGAGTTCGTTCGCGTCCATCGCCGGCCATTGTAGGAGGC
>JBGPYI010000073.1:0-9075 GCA_041493175.1 Gaiellaceae bacterium
CGCCCCTGTCGTTCCGGTGACGGTGACGAGGTACAGCCACCCGTCCGTGTGCTCCGCTGCAATGCGCACTCGCTCGTCGGTCGACGTCGCCGCGACGAGCTGGATGCGCCGAAGCTCGGGCCGTTCGCCCGCCGGAAGGTCGGCGACGATCAGTGAGGTTGCGCCGGCGGCATGCGCGTCTTGCGCGAAACGGTCCCAGCCGTACGCCTCGAGGAGGGCCGCGTAGGTCATCGGCACGAGCGGTGTCTCCGGCACGAGCTCGTGTGTGCGTGTGAGGCACTCGAGACAGGCGCGCGTCCGCATCCCCTGCTCGAGCGCGCGCTCGGCCGCGCGGCGGATCACCGGTCCGTCTGCGAGTGGATCGGAGAACGGAAAGCCGAGCTCGACCAGGTCCGCCCCGCCGGCGACCGCCGCCGCGGCGAGCTCGGGCGTTTCGGGGCCAGACATCAGGTAGACGACCAGCGTCTTCACTTGTCGTCTGCGAGGAACGCGAACAGCGTCGCGTCGACGCGGTCGCTGCCGTGGCGCAGGTACTTCCGCTTGACGCCTTCGCGCTCGAAGCCAAGGCGCTCGAGCACGCGCTCCGACGCGCCATTTCCGATCCGAACGTGCGCCTCGACGCGCCAGATGCCGTTTGCGACCGCGTGCTCCGTCATCTGCTGCACTGACCGGGTCGCGACACCTCGACCACGTGCCGTAACGAAGAGCCAGTAGCCCACCTCGACGACGTCCCGCAACGGATCGAAGTGGTGCAGCGACGCGCCGCCGAGCAGCTCGCCGCTACGCAGGTCCTCGATGACGTAGGCGGCCAGGAGCCCTTGGGTCCGCATGCCGGGAAGCTGGTCGCGCAACATGACGCGCAGCGTGTCTGCATCGACGGGTGGCAGGCTCGCCTCGCCGCCTACCGCAGGGTCGCGGAAGGCCGGGGCGATCGTGTCGACGTCCGACTCGACCGGCCCGCGCACCAGCAGTTCGTCGACGCGCAGCTCATCCGGGAACCGATAGGTCGAGATCTGTGCGCCGGCGTGATCCGAGCCGCTCATCGCGCGAGCACTTCCGCTAGATCCTTGTCGCCACGACCCGACAGGCAGACGAGCACGAGCTCCTCGTCGAGCTCGCGGGCACGCGCGAGTGCGTGTGCCGGCTCGAGCGCGGGGATGATCCCCTCGAGGCGGGTGAGATCGCGGAAGGCGTCGAGCGCCTCTTCGTCGGTCGCACGCAGGTACTGGGCCCGTCCCGAATCGCGCAGCCAAGCGTGCTCGGGGCCGACGCCGGGATAGTCGAGCCCGGCGGAGATCGAATGCGCATCCGCGATCTGGCCGTCCTCGTCCGACAGGACGGAGGAGCGGGCACCGTGCAGCACGGCGGGATTTCCTGCGCCGAGCGACGCGGCCCCGGAGGCCTCCACGCCGACGAGTCGGACGTCGGCATCGTCGAAGAAGCCGGCGAAGATTCCGATCGCGTTCGAGCCGCCGCCGACGCAGGCGACGACGACCTCCGGCAGCCGGCTTTCAGCCTCGCGGAACTGCTCGCGCGCCTCGCGGCCGATCACGGACTGCAGCTCGCGCACGATCTCCGGGTACGGCGCCGGGCCGACGCACGAGCCGATCAGGTAGTGCGTCGTCTCGACGTTCGTAATCCAGTCGCGAATTGCTTCGCTCGTCGCCTCCTTGAGCGTCCGGGTGCCGAAGTCGACGGGTCGAACCTCGGCGCCGAGCAAGTTCATGCGTTCGACGTTGGGCCGCTGGCGCCGCATGTCCTCCTCGCCCATGTAGACGACGCACTCGAGACCGAAGCGGGCGCACACCGTGGCCGTTGCGACTCCGTGCTGCCCCGCGCCCGTTTCCGCGACGATGCGTCGCTTGCCCAGGCGCTGCGCGAGCACCGCTTGACCGAGGGCGTTGTTGAGCTTGTGCGCGCCGGTGTGCAGCAGATCCTCTCGCTTCAGGTAGAGGCGTTTGCCGGGCGCAAACCGCTCGGCGCGGGTGAGAGGTGTCGGTCGGCCTGCGAAGGTGCGGCCGAGCTCATCGAGCTCCGCGTGGAATGACTCGTCCGCCTGCGCGTTGCGCCAGCCGGCTTCCAGCTCGTCGAGCGCGGGGATCAGCGTCTCCGGGACGTAACGCCCGCCGTAGGTTCCGTAGAGGCCCGGCGTCGACGTCAACGGGCCGCCTCGACGAACGCGCGCACCTTCTCGTGATCCTTGATCCCGGGCTTCGTTTCGAGCTTCGAGGCCGCGTCGACGGCCCAGGGCCGGACGGCCCGCACCGCTTCGCGGACATTGTCCGGCCCGAGCCGCCCGGCGAGCATCACCCGCCCCTCGGTGACCGCCGCGCGCTGGAGGTGGAGCGGGTCCTGCTCCTCCCAGGGGAGGTCGACGACCTGCGCGACGGTAACGCCGTCGCGTAAGAGCACCGCATCGCGGCCGCGGACGCGACCTTGCTCGCGGCCGTAGAGCTGGACGAGGTCGGACCCTGCGTCGTCCGCCTCGCCTACGAACACGGCGACGCTGAGGCGGTCTTCCGGAACAGGCAGCACCTCGCGCGCGCCGCGCGGGCTCTCCTTCGCGAGGATGAACCCGAGCATGTCGGCGCCGGCCTCGACGGCCGCGTCGACGTCCTCGCGGCGCGTGAGCCCGCAGACCTTCACGAGTGGGCGGGAGAGGATGTCACGGAGCCGCGCCGCGGGATCCTCGGCGCGCATGAGCGCCGAGCCGATGAGGATCGCATCGGCGCCGGCGAGCTCGGCGGCCGCGCCCTGTGCGCGCGAGTGCACGCCGCTCTCCGCCACGATCACTCCGTCGTGAGCCCTCATGTGCGCGATCAGGTCCAGCTGGGCGGCCCGGTCGATCTCGAACGTCGAGAGGTCGCGTGCGTTGACGCCGATCACTTCCGCACCGAGGACGACGGCACGCTGCAGCTCTTCGGCGTCGTGCGCCTCGACGAGCGTCTCGAGGCCAAGCTCGCGTGCGTACGACATCAAGGCGGCCGCGCGCTGGCCGTCGACGTCGCGGAGCAGGATGAGGACCGCGTCGGCGCCCGCGACCTTCGCCTTCAGCAGCTCGAGCTCTTCGGTGAAGAACCCCTTGGCCAGGAGCGGCGCCGCCGTCGCGGCGCGTGCGGCCTTGAGATCGTCGAACGAGCCGCCGAAGCGCTCGTCGACGAGGATCGAGATCGCTGCGGCACCCGCGTTCGCAAACTGCGCGGCGAGTCGTGCGGGGTCGGCGTCCGGGCGGAGGTCTCCCGCGGACGGGGACCGGCGCTTGACCTCGGCGATCGCGGCGAGGCCGGAGGTGGAAAGGGCGTCGCGGAATCGGCCCATCAGGCAGCCACGGTCTCCCGCGAGAACGCGATCAGCAGCTCGAGCCGCTCTCCCGCCGCTCCGGAGTCGATCGTCCGGCGTGCTACCTCGAGGCCTTCGCGCAGGTCGGCGGCGTGCCCGCCTGCCGCGATCGCCCCGGCGGCGTTGAGCAGGATCGCATCGCGGCGCCCGCCGCTTGCGCCGGCGAACACCTCCCGGATTGCCTCCGCGTTCTCCGCGGGACTCCCACCGCGCAGCTCATCGATGCTACAGCGCGGGATGCCGAGCTCGACTTCCGGGTCCAGCCGGCGTTCGAGCACCTGGCCGTCCACGACCTCCGCGACGAGGTTCGGGCCGACCGGCGAGAGCTCGTCGATGCCGCCGGCGCCGTGCACGACGTACGCACGGCGGGCGCCGAGCCGAGCAAGCACGTCGGCGATCGTTCGGACGAGGTCGGGGGAGTAGACGCCGACGACCTGGGCTCGGGCACCTGCCGGATTTGTCAGTGGCCCGAGCACGTTGAACACCGTTCTGGTCGCGAGCTCCTTGCGCACGGCCGCGGCATGCCGCATGGCCGGATGGTGCGAAGGAGCGAAGAGAAAGCCAAAGCCGAGGTCGTCGATGGACTTCGCGATCCGCTGCGGCTCTTGCTCGAGGGTGAAGCCGAGCGCTTCGAGGACGTCGGCGGACCCGCACGCAGACGAGACGGCGCGGTTGCCGTGCTTCGCCACTGCGGCGCCGGCGGCGGCGGCGACGAGTGCAGCGGCCGTCGAGATGTTGATCGTGTGCGCGCCGTCACCGCCGGTGCCTGCCGTGTCGACGAGATCGTCGCGGCGTGGTCGAATGCCGAGGACGTGGTCGCGCATTGCTTCTGCGCAGCCCGTGATCTCGTCGGCCGTCTCGCCCTTCGAACGCAGCGCGATCAGAAATCCTCCGATCTGCGCCGGCGTCGCCTCGCCGCGCATGATCTCGTCCATCACTGCACGCGCTTCCGCGCGCGCCAACTGCTGGCCGTCGAGCAACTTGGAGATGACCGACTGGATCACTGGTTGAGGAAGTTTCGCGCGATTTCGCGTCCGAGTGGGGTGAGGACGGACTCTGGGTGGAATTGGACGCCGTGGACGTTCAGCGTGCGATGGCGCGCACCCATGATTTCGCCGTCGGCGGCGGTGGCACAGACCTCCAGCTCGGCGGCCACGGCGGTGGCCGCCAGCGAGTGGTACCGCCCGACCTCGAGCTCCTCCGGGAGCCCGGCGAAGACGCCTCGTCCGTCGTGGCGAACGGTGCAGGACTTCCCGTGCACGAGTTCCCGCGCCGCCCCGACCGAGCCGCCGAACGCTTCGACGATCGCCTGGTGCCCGAGGCACACACCGAGCGTCGGAATATGGGGCGCGAGGCGCCGCACGATCTCCGGCGTCGCGCCGGCGTCGGCGGGACGGCCCGGACCGGGTGAGATCACGAGGTGCGAGGGCGAGAGTCGTTCCGCGGTCTCGGCGTCGATCGCGTCGTTGCGGCGCACGCTTACCTCGGCGCCGAGCTCGCCGAAGAGATGTGCGAGGTTGTACGTGAACGAGTCGTAGTTGTCGATGAGCAGGATCAACGCTGGTCCGCCTCCGCGAGGTCGATCGCCGCTTCGACGGCCGCGAGCTTGCGCAGGCACTCCTCGTGCTCCGCAGCGGGATCCGAGTCGGCGACGATTCCAGCGCCGGCCTGCAGATGCGCGACCCCGTCCTGAAGGACAATCGTCCTGATCGCGATGCACGTGTCGAGCGTGCCTTCCTCCGGGAGCGCGTAGCCGACGGCGCCCGCGTACGGGCCTCGCCGTCTGCCCTCGAGCTGCGAGATCAGCTGCATCGCCCGCACCTTCGGCGCACCCGACACCGTTCCCGCCGGAAAGCATGCGCGCAGCAGGTCGAAGGGCGAGACGCCGTCCTGAAGGTCGCCCGCCACCTGCGAGACGAGATGCGTGACGTGCGAGTACCGCTCCACCTCGAGGAACTTCTCGACCTCCACGGTGCCCGGCACGCAGACGCGCGAGAGATCGTTGCGACCAAGATCGACGAGCATCACGTGCTCGGCGCGGTCCTTCTCGGACGTGAGCAGCCGCTCTGCATCGCCCTGGCCTCGCTCGGTCGTCCCGGCGATCGGGTTGACGCCTGCGCGGCTGCCTTCGCATTTGACGAGCGTCTCCGGCGACGACCCGATCAGCGCGAGGCCGTCGAGCTCGAGCAGGAACAGGTACGGGGACGGGTTGACACGGCGCAACGCGCGGTACAGCTCCAGCGCCGAAGCCGACGTGGGTCGCTCCGCACGTTGAGAGAGCACGATCTGGAACGCGTCGCCCTGACGGATGTGTTCCTTGGCCGCGCGAACCAATGCCTCGTAATCCGTCCGGCCCGGAGTGCGTCGCGCGAAGCCGCGCTTGCCGTTCGAACGAGGCAGGCGCGGGACCGGCTGCGCGAGCAGCGACGACACCGCCTCGGGATCGCCGCGGATCACCTCCGCGCTGCCGAGGGCATGGTCGAACCTGATCAGGACTTCCGCGACGACGAATCGGCTCTCTGGCAGGCCCGGACCATCGTCGGGAAGAGGCACGGTCGGTTCCAGCCGCGAGGCGTAGTCGTAGGCGAGATAGCCGACGACCGGCTCCCCGCACGCCTCTGCCTCGGCGAGGGAGCAAAGGTGCGAGCCGCAGCCGACGAGCGAGTGCCGGCCGAGCCGCCCGCGCTCGACGGACTCGAGCAGGAAGGCCGCACGGCCTTCGCGGCGCAGCCGCAAGTAGGCGCCGAGTGGTGTGACGAGATCGGTGGCGATGTCGGGTGCGATGGCTATCTCGAAGTCTCCGTTGAATGGGCGGGCACGCAAAAAGACCTTCCGGTGGAAGGTCTGGTGAGCGGAACGGGCTGTTCTGGCCTAGGTCAGCGCAGGCGCAGGCTCCCGCTCCGCTCGCAACGCCAGGCCCAGATGCGAGTCGCGGGAGTCATCGTGGTCTCAGGGTAGGCGCAGCGCCGACCTAGGTCAAGCGCTCGTACTCGGCTGCATAGGGGGGCGGAGGGCTGTCGACGCCTGCGTCGGGAACGGGATCCGACGGTTCGATCCCGAGTGGGATCACGCCCGCCCAGACCGGGAGCTCGAGGTCGGCGTCGTCGTCGGTCGGCGGGCCGCTGCGGATCTTCGCGGACGCCTCGTCCAGCGGCAGCGCGAGGATCGTCGTGCCTTTGATCTCTCCGTCATTTGGCCGGCGTGCGTCGTCCCAGCGACCGGGAACGACATGCTCGACGACACGCTGCATCGCCTGGAGCTTTTCGTCATGGTCGGTCAGCTCGCGGGCGCGGCCGAGGACGACGACCGAGCGGTAGTTCATGGAGTGGTTGTAGACCGAACGCGCAAGCACGAGACCGTCGAGGAGCGTCACCGTCACGCAGATGTCGACGCCCTCCTTGGCGGCCCTGAGCATGCGGCTTCCCGGCGAGCCGTGGATGTACAGAGTGTCGCCGTCGCGGGCGTGAATCGTCGGAATCACGAACGGGCGGCCGTCGACGACGAAGCCCAGATGGCAGATCAATGCTTCGTCGAGAATCGGGTCGATCGTGGCGCGGTCGTAGGCACCGCGCTCCGGATGTCGCTTCACGGTCGTGTGCTGCGACGGCACACCTCAAGCCTATTGGTACGCTCGGACCATGGCCCGCTCAGTGATCGTCTCTGCGGTTCGAACCCCGTTCGCCAAGCTCGGCGGCTCGCTTGCCGACAAGGAGGCGACGGAGCTCGGTGCGATCGCCATCCGGGCCGCGCTCGACCGGGCCGGTGTCGGGAACGACGAGGTCGAGTACGCCATCATGGGCCAGGTCCTCCAGGGCGGCGCGGGCCAGGCGCCGGCGCGTCAGGCTTCGATCGGCGCGGGATTGCCGATCGAGGTCGGGGCGGACACGATCAACAAGGTCTGCGCGTCCTCGATCCGCGCTGTCGAGATCGCCGATCAGATGATCCGGGCCGGCGACCACCAGGTCGTCGTTGCCGGCGGGATGGAATCGATGTCCAACGCGCCGTACGCGCTCAAGAAGGCGCGTTTCGGCTACAGGCTCGGGGACGGGACGCTGATCGACCTGATGACGCACGACGGGCTCACGTCCACGTTCGACAACCGGCACATGGTCGAACAGGCGTCATTCGTCTCGCGAGAGCTCGGCATCTCCCGCGAGGACCAGGACCGGTGGGCGCTCCGCTCGCACGAGCGGGCGGTGGACGCGATCGACCGCGGGAAGTTCGAAGAGGAGATCGTTCCTGTCGGCGAGTTCGCCGTCGACCAGGGCCCGCGCCGAGATACGTCCTACGAGAAGCTCTCCAAGCTGAAGCCGGTGTTCGATCCGGAAGGGACGACGACCGCCGGCAACGCGCCGGGTGTGAACGACGGAGCGGGTGCGCTCGTCGTGACGAGCGAAGAGTTCGCGCGGAAGCGCGGGCTCGAAGTGCTCGCGACGATCGTCTCGCAGGCGTACGTCGCCGACGACTTCGCGTACCTGGCGCGCACGCCCGCGAACGCAGGAAAGGCGGCGCTCGCAAAAGCGGGCAAGAAGATCGGCGACGTCGAGCGCGTAGAGTTGAACGAGGCTTTCTCGTCGGTCGTGCTCAACTCGGCCAAGATGCTCGACGTCGACCCTGAGAAGGTCAACGTGAACGGCGGGGCGGTAGCACTCGGCCACCCGATCGGCGCGTCGGGCGCACGCATCCTCGGCACGATGATCTACGAGCTGCGGCGGAACGGGGGCGGCCTGGGCCTGGCGGCCATCTGCTCCGGCGGCGGCCAAGGGGATGCACTGCTGATCGAGGTGTAGGGAGCGACGCCTGTGGTGACACTGTGGTCATGCCCATCACGCTCGTCGTGCTTCTCGCCGGGCTCGCGGTCGCGGTGCTCGTCTACGTCCTCTCGGGTGGACACGTTTTCTTCCTGCCGCTGATCCTGCTCCTGCCGTTTGGGCTCTTCATCGGACGCCGCCGCCGTCCCTAGCGACATAGGCTCACAGACATGAACTTCGAGCACGTGCTCGTCGTGGGAGCGGGGCAGATGGGCGGCGGTATCGCCCAGGTCGTCGCGGCATCCGGGCGGCGCGTGTCGTTGCACGACGCGCAGCCGGGTGCGACCGATCGCGCGCTCGAAGCGATGCGCAAGAGCCTCGGCAAGCTCGAGGAGAAGGGCGGTCCCGCGGTGCAGGAAGTGCTGGCGCGTATCGAGGCCGTGGACGATCTGGCCTTGGCCGACCTGATGATCGAAGCCGTGGTCGAGGACGTGGAGGTGAAGGAGGAGATCTTCCGGCGGGCCGACGCCGAGCTGCCACTCGCGGCCGTGCTCGCCTCGAACACGTCATCCATTCCGATCGGCTCGCTGGCTGCTGCGACGCGACGTCCCGACAAGGTGATCGGGATGCACTTCTTCAATCCGGTTCCCGTCTTGAAGCTCGTCGAGATCATCCGTGGCCGCGACACCTCGGACGAGACCGCCGCAGCGATCACTGCGCTGGCGGGCGAACTGGGTAAGACCCCTGCCATTGCGAACGACTTTCCCGGCTTCGTCTCGAACCGCATCCTGATGCCGTTCATCAACGAGGCGGTCTGGGCGCTGCACGACGGCGTCGCCGAGGCGGAGGCGATCGACACGATCGCGAAGCTCGGGTTCGCGCACCCGCTGGGGCCGCTGGCGCTCGCCGATCTGATCGGCCTCGACACCTGCGTCGCGATCATGGAGGTGCTGCAGGAGGGCCTCGGGGACGACCGCTACGCACC
>JBGPYI010000165.1:0-5521 GCA_041493175.1 Gaiellaceae bacterium
AATACGCGTCGGCGCAAGTCGCGCACTGGCCGAGCGCTTCGTTCGCTCGCACCTACATGTGTCATACGCCGATTCGAGCGCGTGGAGACCGGCTGTAACGCTGAACTGGGTCGTCGGGTTCGGCGGCACAAGGCGTCGAGTCGCCTTCTTCGCCAACGGGAAGTATGTCGGCAGTGACGTTGACTTCGGCGACATCGGGCAGCTCGGCCAACTCGGATCGCGAGCACGCAGCGAGGCCACGTTCGCCTTGACGCTCTTCCGCACCCAGGACCCACGCTGCTGCCCCAAGGGCCGCACGATCAAGGTCCGCTTTCGGTGGAACGGAACGCGCCTCGTGCAGACGAGGCCGCTCTTGCGCGAGGGCCTCGAGCCGGCAGAAGGTCTCCAGCTGCTGTCGCGCAACATCGGCTGCATCTTCGGCCGGTCGCCCCGTTACGTGAGGTGCGACGTTCGCACCGGGCTTCGTCCTCCTCCGCCGCGTCCGGCCGGTTGCGATCTGGATTGGGCCTACGGCCTCGAGATGACGGCAGTGTCACGGCCGAAGACCTTTTGCGCAGGGGACACTGCGCTCAGCCAGGGCCCGGTGCTCGCGTACGGCGCAACGCTGAGAATACTCGGGTTCACCTGCGTTTCGCAGCGCGCCGGCTTGCGCTGCACCAACCGTGCACGACACGGCTTCTTCCTCTCGCGGCAGAGCTGGCGGACGTTCTAGTGAGGCGACTCGCAGCGATCGCGCTCATAGTCGTCCCGGTCGTCTTGGCGGTGGCAACGCCCGGAGCGGGAGACACGGCCTCCGGCCCCAAGACGATCGCGAGCTACTGCAGCACAAGCGGCGACATCTGCTACGGCATCTTCAACCGGAGTGGCAAGGTCTACCTCGAGATCACGACAGCCGCCCAGTACTTCAAGCGCTACACCCTCTGTGTCCGTCGTCTCCCGCCACGAAGTACGCCGGAGTACGCACAGCGCTGCGCCTCGTTCTCCGTCATTCGTCAGAGCGGCTCGACCTGGGGGTCTCGCGTGAACTACGCGCGTCAATACCCGTTGCATTTCGCCGGTACGTATCGCGCGACGTGGAAGCTCGATGGAAGATCGCTCGGCCCGCCGCTCCGGTTCCGGCTTCCACTCCGCTAGTCCTCTCGGTCAGAGGTCTGCGATCTCAGCGCGGCGCTCGTTGATGCACTGGCGAGCCCAGATCTCCGCGAGCGTGACCAGCCGCTCGCAGAGTTCCTTCCGCTCGCCGGGATCGTCCGGCACGATCTCCGGTGAGACGGAGACGCGGACCTGGTGCAGGACGACCTCGGCATCCTCCGAGATCTCGTGGCGCTGCTCGCCGACGATCGAGACCTCGCCGACCTCGGGCACCAGCAGCTTTCCGAGCTCTTCGAACTCGGCCGAGGTCGCGTCCCGGCCTGCGAAGACGCCGAAGTTGATCCGGATCTCCAGGCCGGCGGGCTCCTGCTCGGCGGCAAAGGCGATGACGTTCTCGACCTGCATTAGAAGCTGTATTGCCGGCTCGACGCGAAGCTAACCCTCTCGCGGCTCCCAGCGGAAGGTCCGCAATGCAACAACCATTCCGAAGAGTCCCCAGCCGGCGAGCACGGCCACGGCCGTGGGCTTGTCCCAGAGCTCCTGGCCGTGCAGATAGATGCCGTTGATCAGGTCCACGAGGTACTTGAGCGGAAGGACGTCGCCGATCGCGCGGAGCGCTTTCGGATAGTGGCGCGTCGGGCCGAAGGATCCCGTGAGGAAGGCCATCGGCAGCACGATGACGTTGAGGACCGCCGACGAGCCCTCAAGCGAGCGGATAAACCCCGTGATCGCCAGGCCGAGGGCCGCGAACGCCGCAGCTCCGAGCGCGAGCGCCAGTATGAGCGAGAGCAGATGGCTCGGCCACGGGGTCGACTTCAGCACCCGGCCGAGCGCAAAGAGCGACGTCACCTGAAGCGCGAACACGATCATGATCGAGGCGAGCACCGCTGTGAGGTACGCCGCAGGTGGAAGCGGCGTGGCCCGGATCCGCTTCAGGATGCCGATCTCGCGGCGAGAGACGAGCGTGATCGCGAGCCCGGCGAACGCCGTGTTCGCCGCGCCGTAACCGATCATCCCGGCGAGTAGCGCCCACGATGCGGGACGGCCGTAGATGTGACCGTTGTAGACGGCGGTCAGCAGCGCAAAAAGCATGATGGGGAAGAGGAACACGAACACCGCGGACTCGCGGCTGCGCCAGAAGAGCCGCTGCTCCGACTTCAGCTGGTGCCGGAAGAGTCTCATTCCGCGTGCTCCGCCGTGAGCGACAGGTAGACGTCTTCCAGTGTGGGCCGCCGCACGGAGAGGCCTTCCAGTTCCCGTCCTTCTGCCAGCGCCTCGGCCGTCAGTTGCTGCAACAGCCGAGTGGGCTCGGTCGTGCGGACCACCACCTCGTGTCCATCCTTGCGGTAGCGGACTTCGGTCTCGCTCGAGCCGCCGGTCAATTCCGCGGGCGTGCCCTCGCGAATGATCACGCCTTCACGCAGAACGGCGAGGCGGTCGGCGAGCTGCTCCGCCTCGTCGAGGTAGTGCGTCGTCAGCAGGATCGTCTTGCCGAGAGAGCGCAGCGAGCGGATCATGTCCCACGCTGCGCGCCGCGCCGCGGGATCGAACCCCGTGGTGGGCTCGTCGAGGAAGACGAGATCCGGATCGCCTATGAGCGCAACGCCGAGGTCGAGGCGTCGCTTCTGCCCGCCGGACAGCGTTTTCACGCGTGCATCGCGTTTTTCGTCGAGCCCGACGAGCGCGATTACCTGGTCGACATTGCGTGGGCGTTCGTAGTACCCCGCGAACATCCGGTGCGTCTCGGCGACCGTCAGGTTCGGCCAGAGCTGGGACTGCTGCAGGACGACGCCGATGCGCTCGCGGAACGCCGAGCCGGCACGCTCGGGGTCGAAGCCGAGGACCTCGACGTCACCGCCGTCCCGTTTGCGGTAACCCTCGAGGATCTCGATCGCCGTCGTCTTCCCGGCGCCGTTCGGACCGAGCAGGCCGAAGACCTCGCCCTCGTTGATCTCGAAGCTGATGCCTCGCAGCGCCTCGTGAGCGCCGTACGCCTTACGGAGCTCGCGGACGGAGATCGCGCTCACAGCTCGATGATCTGGGCGCCTGCCGGTGGGAATGCCGGCTCCACGCCTCCGCTCAGCGCGGCCGCTATCTGGCCGCAGTCGGGCTGGTGGCCGACGACAACCACGGTCTCGCCGCGATCGGCGACTGCTGCGCGGACGTCCTGGTCGTTGGCGCCGGGCGCCAGCGCGTCGTCGTCCTCGGGCTGACCGAAGCCGAGGTCGACCGCCGTCTCACGCGCGCGCAGGAAGGGGCTCGTAAGGACGGCATCGGGCTCAATTCCCTGTGCGCGGAGCCGGTCGCCAAGCTGCCGGGCCTGATCGTGGCCTTCGGCTGTGAGCGTCCGCAGCTCGTCCGGCGTCCCCGGGGCTGCTTCAGCGTGCCGAACGAGAACGAGACGCATCCGGGGGCATCGTAGAACGCCCGCGGCGAGTTCCGTCTCTAGCCGCGGCTGCAGCCGGTGCGCGGGACGTCGGGGCTGAGCGGCCCCACGTCCGCGATTACTTCCGGGTTGCCGCCGTGAAGGTAGATGCCGGGCAGCCACTGGGGCGCCTGTCCCTGCAGCTTGCCGAGCTTGCGCACCTCGGCCTTCCGGGCGCCGGACGGCACCTTCTTGATGCGAATGGACGCTGAGTACGTTCCCTTGAATTGATAGACCTCGTCTCCGCCCAGGAGGTCGACCTGCTGATACCCCGCGACGTGGCACATGGCGGTCTTGCCGTTTGCGTTTACCAGCGGGAGGCCTTCCGGCGACTGGCTGAGGGGGTCGACCAGGTTGTTGAAGGTGGAGATCGGATACGCACCTTCGCCGGAGCCGCCGCGCTGGCTCCTGCGGTGCTCCTGGCATGTGTACTGCCAATGCCTGATCGGCGGGCCGAACACGACTTCGGTCTGCTTCCGGGAGCGGTCGATGCGCACGAGCGCAACGTTCCGTCCCGAAGCGCGCGCGTATTTAGAGTCGCCGGCGCCTTCGGGATAAGAGAACACTGACCCGTTGCGGTCCGGGTAACAGTCAGGGGCGTCCTGCCACGGCCCGGGCTGGGCGCTCGGGTTCGGCGCCGGCGTACGATCCTCGAAGGTAGAGACCTCCATCACGTCAGCTGCTTGCTCCTCCATCACAGGGAAGAAGTGGACGTACTGCGCCGACGTGACGGCGGTCGCGAGCACACGTAGGTGCGCCCCCATCTCGGTCCGATATATGCCTTGTTTCCTTGCACGATTACCGCGAGCCTCGTATTGGACCCAGACCTGCTCGTACTGGTCGTACGCGATCTCGTAGCAGCAGTCAGGGGCGGTAGCGTGGTGGCCGACGTGCGCCGTCGCACCACCGGTCCACGCGAGGGAAGCGATGGCGAGGAGAAGGCCTGCGAGCCAGCTGCTCCTCACGCTCCTTGTGACGGTAGCGCGATTGCAGTTCCCGCACAACGTCGATTGCGGCGACGAGCCGAAGGAGCCGCCGGGCCACCCGATCATGGTAGAGGATCGGACTGTGCCCACCCTGCGCTACGTCGTCGCGGACGTCTTTACCGACATCCCTTTGACCGGCAACCAGCTTGCTGTCTTCACGGACGGGCGTGGGGTCGACGACGAGACGATGCAGAAACTCGCACGCGAGATGAACTTTTCCGAGACGGTGTTCGTCCTGCCGCCCGAGGCCGGGGGTCACGCGCGGATTCGGATCTTCACGCCCGCGCTCGAGCTGCCCTTCGCGGGACATCCGGTGCTCGGGTCGGCGTTCGTCCTCGGGGCGCCGCTACAGCTCGGCGAGATCCACCTGGAGACCGGCTCGGGTGTCATCCCGGTGACGCTCGAGCGCGAAGGAGCCCGCATCGTGTTCGGCCGGATGCAGCAGCCGATCCCGAAGTGGGAGCCGTTCGAGCAGGCGGAGGAGCTCCAGCAGCTGCTCGGCGTGCGCTCACAGCTGCCGGTCGAGACGTACGACCTCGGCCCGCATCACGTCTTCCTCGAGCTCGGTAGCGAAGCGGAGGTCGCTGCGCTCGAGCCCGACTTCGGTGCGCTCGCTCGCCTGACGCACAACGGCGTGAACTGCTACGCGGGATCGGGGACGCGCTGGAAGACACGCATGTTCGCGCCGGCGGACGGTGTCGCCGAAGATCCCGCGACCGGCTCGGCGTGCGGACCGCTCGGCGTGCACCTCGTGCGTCACGGGCGCATCGGCTTCGGCGAAGAGGTCGAGGTCTCGCAGGGCGCCGAGATCGGCAGGCCGTCGACGCTCTACGTGCGCGTGGACGGGTCGCCGGAGCGGATCGACCGCGTCGAGGTCGGCGGCGCGGCCGTCGTCGTGGCGCGCGGCGAGTTCCGGCTCTAGGTTGTCTCGGCCCGTCGGCATCGGGTTGGTTGGAGTCGGCTGGATGGGGCGTGTTCACTCGTCGGCGTACCGTCGGGTGCGCGACCACTTCCCGGA
>JBGPYI010000095.1:0-7983 GCA_041493175.1 Gaiellaceae bacterium
CGAAGATCGCTAGCGCTCAGTCAGAGCGAGCCAGACGTCGGTTCCTCCGCCGGGCGTGTTCGCGGCGCGTGCTTGCCCCTCGTGGGCTTCGGCGATCGTTTCGACGATCGCCAGGCCGAGACCGCTGCCGTCGGCAGTCGTCTTCTGGGCCCGGCTGAAGCGCTCGAAGGCATGGTGGAGGAAGTCGGCCGGAAAGCCCGTGCCCTCGTCCAGCACGTGCAGCTCCGCAGAGCCGTTGCGCTGCTCGGCCTTGAGCGTGACCCGGCCGGCGCCGTGAGTGAACGCGTTGTCGACCATGTTCCCAAGCGCTTGCTCCAGGAGCGAGCGGTCGGCCGAGACGACGAGCGGGTCGTCCGTCGTCACCGACAGGTCCCGTCGCTCCGACTCCGCGCGAGAGCGAAAGCGTCCCGCGACTGTCTCGAGGACATCCGTGACATCGACGGGCTCACGCCGCAACGGCACGCGTCCCTGCTCGGCCCGGGCGAGCAGCAGCAGATCCTCCGCGATCCGGGAGAGACGCTCCGTGTCCTCGGCCGCGCCGCGAATCGCCGCCTCGAGCTCCTCGGTCGAGCGTGAGCGCCTGAGCGCCAGTTCGAGCTCCGTCTTGATCAATGCGAGTGGCGTCCTCAGCTCGTGGCTCGCGTCCGCAACGAAACGCCGCTCGCGGGCGAGTCCGTCGCCGATGCGCGTCAGCATCTCGTTCAGCGTGTCTCCGAGCCGCGACACCTCGTCCCCGCTTGGCGGAACCGGGAGCCGGTCGTCGAGCGACGACGCCGAGATGTCCGCCGCCCGTCGGCGCATCGCTTCGATCGGGCGCAATGCAGCGCCGGCGAGCCCGTAGCCGGCGAGTGAGGCAAGGATCAGCGCCAGTGGACCGCCGATCAGGAACGCGTTCCGCAGACTGCGGAGCGTCTCCGTTCTGTTCGCCCGCGTTGCGCCGACAACCAGCACCAGCCGGGTCTGCCCGCGCTGGACGGGTAGCGCCAGCATGCGCGCCGGCTCGTCGAGCCCGGGGGCAGAGCTCCGGTCGAGGAAGACAGGTCCGCGTAGCGCGCGCGCGACATCGGGGGGATGAAGGAGCGGCTTGCCACCGACGGGGCTCGTCGCGTCGACAACCGAGCTGTTCACGTTCAGCAGTTCCGCAAACGTCTCTCCGTGTTCGACGAGCGCGCTGTGCGTCGACTTGAGCGAGCCTTCACGGCGCACGAGCGCGGAGACGTCCTGCCCACGTGTGCGCAGCTGCTCGTCGAGAGCGTTGTCGAGGTTGTGCGACACACGCGCGTAGACGAGCCACCCCGCAAGTAGGAGCACGATGGCCATCGCGAGCGCGAAGACGAGCGTCAGCCTCAGCCTGATCGGTAGCCGGTTCACCCGTCGTCATCCTCGCGCAGCCGATAGCCGACGCCGCGCACAGTTTCGATGGACTCGGTGCCGAAGGGCCGGTCCACCTTCTCGCGGAGGTAGCGCACGTAGACGTCGATGACGTTCGAGCGGTTCTCGTACGCGAAGTCCCAGGCGTGCTCGAGCAACTGCAGCCGGGAGAGAACCTGCCCAGGGCGGCGCATGAACGCCTCCAGCAGGGCGAACTCCTTGGGGGAGAGACTGATCTCCGTTTGACGGCGCCAGGCGCGGCGCGATGCGGGATCGAGGCGGAGCGTCCCGACGATGAGCTCCGTCGGCCGCTCTCCGCCGCCGCGCCTGACGAGGGCGCGCAGTCGCGCCAGGAGCTCGGCGAAGGAGAACGGCTTCGTCAGATAGTCGTCGGCCCCGACGTCGAGCCCGGCGACCCGGTCGTCGACACCGTCGCGCGCCGTCAGCATCAGGACGGGCGCCCACACGCCCGCATTCCGAAGCTGCCGGCACGTCTCGAAACCGCTCAGCCCCGGGAGCATGACGTCGAGCACGATCGCCTCGTAGGGGTGCGATTGCGCCATCCAGACTGCGTCCTCGCCCGTGGCGGCCACGTCCGCGGCGTGCCCTTCCTCGACCAGGCCTCGGCGGAGCAGGCTCGCCATCTTCAGTTCGTCCTCGACAATCAAGACACGCATCGATCGGAGTGTGCCTGCCGTCGATGAGAGCCAGATGAGAGAACCGGCCGGAACTCTCACCTCCCGCTCAGACTGCAGGGCTACGTTGAGGCTCGTGACCCGCTTTGAGTAAGCCGTCTGCACGAGCCGGAACCCGAGCTGGGCTCCTTCTCTTGCTCTGCCTGCTCGCAGCAGCCTGCGGTAGCTCGAAGACCGCGGCCCCGAGCACGTCCGCCGCGGCACCGACAACGCCAGCGTCCACAACCACTACCGCGCAGTCTCCGAACGCCCTCACGGGCGAGGCGAAGGCAGCAGCGACCGGAGATATTCCGGACAACCAGGTCTATGTGGTCTTCAGCAATCCTCGAGCCGGTTACTCGATCAAGTACCCAGAGGGATGGGCGCAAAGCGGTTCCGGCAAAGCCGTCACGTTCTACGACAAGAACAACCTCGTTCGCACCGTCGTCCAACCGGGAGGCCTACCAACCCTCGCGCAAGTGTCGGCGGAGCTGCAGACGCTGAAGAAGACGACCTCGTCCCTGCGCTTTCAGCCGCCGCAGCGCGTTCGGATCAGCGGCCGGCCTGCGATCAAGGTCGTGTACACCACCCAGAGTGCTCCCAATCCCGTAACGAACAAGCGCGTGCAGCTCACCGTCGATCGGTACTACCTCGCGCAAGGAGGCAAGCGTGCGATCGTGGACCTCGGCTCGCCGGTAGGTGTCGACAACGTTGACGGCTACCGACTCATGGTCCAGAGCTTCCGATGGAAGTAGCCAGCCTCTATCGAGAGCCGCCCCGTGAGCAAGAGCGAGCGACCGCGGCGGTCGAGTTTCTCGACGTCTTCAGGATCTACCGCTCGGGCCCGGCAGAGACAGTTGCGCTGCGGGGATTGGATCTGCGGATCGAGGCCGGTGAGTTCGTTGCGGTCCTCGGTCCTTCCGGCTCGGGGAAGAGCACGTTCTTGTCTCTCGCCGCCGGGCTCGAGCAGCCCTCGGCCGGCGAAGTGCGCGTTTTTGGGCAGCCGCTCAACCGGCTCGACGAGGCCGGTCTCGCAGCGTTCCGGGCGCGCCGCGTTGCGATCATCTTCCAGAGCGACAACCTGCTCCCTCTGCTGACCGCGCGCGAGAACGTCGCGACGGCCGTACGGCTGGGGGGCAAGTCGAACGCGCGGGCGCTCGCGACGTTGGCACTCGAGACGGTGGACCTCGCGCCGAGGGTGACGCACCGTCCGGCGCAGCTGTCGGGTGGTGAGCAGCAGCGCGTCGCGGTCGCCGCAGCTTTGGCACGCGACTCATCGCTCGTGCTGGCGGACGAGCCGACCGGCGAGCTGGACTTGCAGAACGAGCAGCGCATCCTCGACGAGTTGCGTCGTCTGCGTGACGAGCTCGGTAGCACGGTCGTCACCGTCACACACTCTCCAAGACTTGCCGCGACGGCCGACCGTGTGATCGAGATACGCGACGGCAGAGTCGCATGACGGCCGTCTCGGCCTGCCGCGAGGTCGTAATCGAGTATGGCCACGGCGACGGACGCGTCCGTGCTTTGGACGGCGTGTCGCTCGAGGTTGGCCGCGGCGAGCGGCTCGCGCTGCGTGGCCGCTCCGGCTCCGGGAAGACGACGCTGCTGCATGCGCTGGGCGGCCTCGTGGAACCGACGGCCGGTGCGGTCGAGGTCGACGGCAGACCTCTTTCGACACTCGACGAGGAGGCCCGGCGCCGGATCCGGGCCTCGAGCATCGCCTACGTCTTTCAAGGCGCGAATCTGCTGCCAACCTTCACGGGCTTCGAGAACGTGGCGTTCGCGATCCGCGCGACCTCGAGTCCCGACGCGCCCGTGGATCCGCTGACGTTGCTGAGGCTCGTCGGACTGGCCGACAAGGCGGAGCATCTCCCGGGCGAGATGTCGGGCGGAGAGCGACAGCGCGTAGCCCTGGCGCGTGCGCTCGGCCAGCACCCGGCGCTCCTGCTCTGCGACGAGCCGACCGGTCAGCTCGATTCCGACACCGGCGCGCGGATCCTCGACCTGATCGATGCGCTTCAGCGTGAGTTCGGGTTCGCCCTCGTGACGGCGACGCATGACGAGGACGTCGCAGCTCGGCACGATCGCGTGCTCGAACTGGAGGAAGGTCGCATCGTGGGGGAGAGCGCGTGACGTACGCGTCGCTCGCTTTTGCCAACTTGGTACGCACGCCGGGCCGCACGATCGTGCGCGTCGTCGTCCTCGCAGCCGCGGTGGCGCTCGTCGGCGCAATGATCCTTTTCATAGGACACTCGCTGCGCACGATGACGTCGAGCTCGGTGCGAGGTGTCCCGCTCGACTGGCAGGCGCCGGTCGGTTCGCAACACGCTGCCGAGCGGGCGGCGCGTGCCGTGTCGAAGCAGCAAGGCGTGCTCGATGCGGTCCCGGTGGCGACTGCCCCGTTCGCAGGAGCGACCCACGTGAAGGCCGGCGTGGGGATCTTCCGCTCGGCGTCCGGATCGATTCTGGCGGTGCCGCCGCGCTATTCGCAGCACATCCACACGATCCGCTTCCTCCGCGGCTCCCTCCGTCCCGGCCAGGTCGTGCTCGACCAGCAGCTCGCGGCGACCCTGCAAGCTCAGCCGGGCGACCTGGTGACCTTCACGGCGAAGCCGGGCCGGGCGCCCGTGCGGCTCCGCGTGAGCGGGATCTCCGTCGTGAGCGCTGGGGACATCCTCTTTCAGCCGCTGAACCCGCTGCTCGGTCCGGCGCCTGCCCAACCGCCCGTCGAGATCGCGGTCATGACGGTCGGGACGTTTGCTCAGAAGTTGGCCCCGCAGTTGCCGACGATCGCCTCGTCGAGCGGGCTCCCGGGGATTCCGGGATCGGTTCGGGGCACGCAGTGGCAGGTGCAGGCACAGGTCGACCCGGCACAACTCACGGGCGGGCCCGCGCAGGCACTTCGTCAGGCTACGGGACTCCGCAACCGGATCCAGAGCTCATTGCCCGGACAGGTGAGCTTCGTCGACAACCTGTCCGAGAGCCTCAACATCGCGACAGGCGATGCGCTCTATGCGGAGACGCTCTACATCATGCTGGCGCTCCCCGGCGCACTCATCGCACTCGGGCTCGCCTACCTCGCCGCGCTCGGAACTGTCGAGCGCGACAGGCGCGAGCTGTCGCTGCTTCGTGCTCGCGGTGCGTCACGGCGTGGGCTCGTGGGGCTCGCCGGGATCGAGAGCCTCCTGGTCGGGATCGTCGCGGGCGTCCTCGGCAGCGGAATCGCCCTGCTCGCGTTACGTCTCGTTCACGTCGGACATGGGCCTTTGACGCTGTGGCACGTCGCCGCGACCGTCGGAGGTTGCATGGCGCTCGCCGTGCTCGGCGCCGCGGCGGCGCGGCTCGGCGCGGGCGCGGCAGCCCTTCGGGGTGAGGTTGCTGAAGGACGGCGTCCGCGAAGGTTGCAAAAGCCTCTCTGGCAGAAGCTCTATGTGGACATCGCTGCACTCGCCGTCAGCGGCCTCGTCTACTGGCTCACGGCGCGGACCGGCTTCTCGGCTGTCGTCAATCCCGATTCGAACCCGACGCTCTCGCTTTCGATCTACATGTTCCTCGCGCCGGCCTGCCTGTGGCTGGGTGCAGCGCTGCTGCTCGTGCGGCTGCGGGGCGCCCTACTCGAGACGGTGGCACGCCGGGTCACCGGCGGACGGGCGCGAACTCTGTCGGGCCTACTGCTCGCGAGCGCCGGACGGCGCAGCGCTGCGATCAACCGCGGGCTGCTCCTCGTTGGGCTGCTGCTCGCCTTCGGCGTGAATCTCGGAGTCTTCGCCTCGACGTACGACCAGCAAGCGCGTGTCGACGCGCAGCTGACGCTCGGCGCTGACGTCGTCGCGAGCGCTCCTCCGGAAGCGCTGAGATCGCACAGGCTGGAGCAGAAGATCGCGCAGGTCCCGGGAGTTGCCGGAACCACTTCACTTGACCACTCGTACGCATGCGTGGGGCCGGATCTGCAGGACACCTTCGGCGTCAACGCTGCCACTCTGACCAGCGGTACCTCTCTCCGTGATTCCTACTTCATCGGCGGGACTGCGAAGCACCTACTCGCGGAGCTTCGCGCACATCGGGACGGCATCCTCGTCTCGAAGGAGACCGTCACGGACTACTCCCTCAACATCGGCGACCTGCTCAAGCTACGTGTGCTCGACCACGCGACCGGGAATCTCCGCGTCACGCCGTTCCACGTCGTCGGCATCGTGCAAGAGTTCCCGTCGGCGCCGCGAGACTCGTTCATGGTCACCAATCTCGACTACCTTCTCGCCTCGACGCACGATCCCGGTCCGAATGTCGTGTTCGCCAAGACGCACGGTGACGCAGCGGCGGTCGCGAGACGTATCGCCGACGTTGCGCGGCCCGCCGGTGCAGGCGTCAAGGACATCACGACGCAGACCGCCCAGACGGTGAGCTCCATCACGACCGTCGACATGAGCGGGATCGCGAAGATCGAGGAAGCGTTCGCGGTAATCCTTGCCGCTGCGGCGATGGCGCTCTTCGTCGTCCTCGGGCTCGCCGAGCGCAAGCACGAGTTCGCGACCATGGCGTCGATCGGCAGCTCCGTGCGCGAGATCAGCGCGTTTCTCTGGAGCGAGGTCGCGATCGTTCTCGCGGGTGGGCTCGCGCTGGCCGCGCTGCTCGGCTGGCTGTTGGCGGAGATGCTCGTCGCCATGCTCCAACACGTGTTCGACCCGCCACCCGATCATCTGGCCGCGCCGTGGCTCTTTCTCGTGGGCCTCGCCGGTGCGGCCGTGCTCGGTGCGCTGCTGACGACGGTTGCCGCCGGTTTCCGCCTCCGGCGCCTGCCGCTCGGCGAGATCCTGCGCGAGCAATAACCCTCGCGATCTTCCCTAACAGGACCGCAGTAGGCTGCGCTCATCCGTAGGCTCATTTCCATCGGCGTCGTGACCGCGGCCCTGCTGGCAGTTTCCGGGTGCGGCGGCTCCGACAAGTCCTCGGCCCCTACGGGCGGCTACTCCCTTCCCTCGCCGACACCGACCAGTACCACCTCTACAGGTGGGATCGACCCGCTCGAGGGTGCCGGGACGACCCCTGTCGAGGGTGCCGCCACCGGCAGCGAGACCGCGCTTCTGGATCGCATCGCCGTCGGCCGGCACGAGGGCTACGACCGGGTCGTCTTCCAGTTCCAGAACACGCTGCCGGGCTACAAGATCGAATTCGTTGAGCCGCCGCTGAAGGAAGACGGTTCCGGGAAACCGGTCGAGGTCAAGGGCAATTTCATCGTCGTCGTGCGCATGGAGCCTGCTTCGGGCTTCGACCTGAACACGGCCGAGGGCGTGATGACCTACAAGGGGCCGAAGCGGATCGACGGCTACGGCGCGGGCACGTCGGTCGTGCAGGAGCTCGTCCGGATCGGCGATTTCGAAGCGGTGCTGAGCTGGGCGGTCGGGCTCTCGGACAAGGTCGACTTTCGCGTTCGGACGGCGATGTCGCCTCCGCGGCTGATCGTCGACTTCCGGAATCACTGACCGCTATTCGGGCGTGACGTACGCGGCCGTGAGGCCGCCGTCGACCAGGAACGTCGCTCCGTTCACGTAAGACGACTCGTCGCTTGCGAGGAACAGCGCAGCGTTCACGATCTCGCGCGGCTTCGCTAGCCGGCCCATCGGCAGATGAACGCGCCGCCGCTCGTACGCCGCCGGGTCGTCGCCGAAGATCCGCAGCAGCAGTGGCGTCTCGACGGGCCCGGGGCAGAGCGCGTTGACCCGGATCCCCTGCCGCGCGAACTGGACCGCGAGCTCGCGGCTCAGAGCGAGAACCGCGCCTTTCGAGGCCGTGTAGGAGATCTGCGATGTCGCCGCGCCGACGAGCGCGACGAACGACGCGACGTTGATGACGGAGCCGCCGCCGCGTTCGAGCAGATGGGGGATGCCGTGCTTGCAACACAGGTAGACACCCTTCGTGTTCACGTCCTGGACGCGCTGCC
>JBGPYI010000122.1:0-6806 GCA_041493175.1 Gaiellaceae bacterium
CCTACGTTGACGACACCGGCGAACGAACGATCACCGTCCTGAACGAGAAGCTCCGGCCCCGCGGGGGCGACAGCCGGCTCCCCTGGCGCGAGCTTGCCGGGATGGACGGTGTCTACTTCGTGAGCGGCGATGCCGAGGCGCTCCACCACTGCCGCACGGCCCGGGTGCTGGTCGCCACGTCGAGGGAGCTGCCGACGATCCAGGAGGCGGGCGTCGAGCTGGATGCGCTCGTCGGGAGCGGGGAGGACGAGGCCGAGCTCTACCACCCGGGCGACCTCGTTCCGCCGCCAAGGGTGGCGGTGACGACCGCCGGCGGGCTCGGCGGCTGGCTGCAGCCGGGCGGCCCGTTCCGGCCGGCCCCGCTGCCGGGGCAGGTCGTCGACACGTACGGAGCCGGCGACTCCTTCGCCGCTGGCCTGACCTTTGCGCTGGCCCGCGGGGACGCGATCGAAGACGCCGTGGCCCTGGCGGCCCGCTGCGGAGCGGCTGTGATGACCGGCCGTGGGCCCTACGCCGGGCAGCTGGGCGCCGAGGCCCTGGCCCCCTAGAAGCCCCAAAAATCCCCCTTCCGGGGTGGACAGGTGGGTGGGGGTGGTTTAAAGTGGGGCGAAGTGGTAATCTCCCACCGCCCCCCAAGATGCTTCTAGGCGCATACGACCACACCCTCGATGACAAAAACCGTCTCACTCTTCCGGCCAAGTTCCGGGAAGCCTTCCTTGACGGTGTTGTCGTCACCCGCGGCCTCGACGGCTGCCTGTACGCCTTCCGTCGTCCGGATTGGGATCGACTCGTCGACTCGCGACTGTCCACGCTGGATCCGCTCAGCCCGGGGGGCCGGCGCCTCCAGAGGCACTTCTTCTCCGGAGCGTCCGAGGCCGAGCTCGACAAACAGGGCCGCGTGATGATTCCCGCCCAGCTGATCGAGCACGCGAAGCTGGGCAAGGAAGTCGTCGTCGCAGGTGTCAACGACCGGCTCGAGATCTGGGATCGCGCCGCCTGGCGCAAAGAGCTGGCAGAAGTCGAAGGGAGTGCGGAGGATGTTGCCGAACGTCTTGCAAACCAGCGCGACTGATCACGTCCCCGTTCTCGCCGACGAGGTGCGCGAGCTCCTCGCGGTCCGGCCCGGGGAGACGGTCGTGGATGCCACCTTCGGCGCCGGTGGACATGCCTCGCTGCTGGCCGCCGACCTGCAGAGGAGCGGGAAGCTGATCGCGATCGATCGCGATCCGGGCGCCCGCGCGTATTTCGACCGGCTGGCGAAGCGAGCCGGAGTGCAGACGCGGTTCTTGCGCGGCGACTTCGCAGTCGTCCTAGAGCAACTCGCCGGCAACGGCGCCGAGGCGGATGCGATTCTGCTCGACCTCGGAGTCTCGTCGATGCAGATCGATCGTCCCGAACGCGGTTTCTCGTACACGGCCGACGCGCCGCTCGACATGCGCATGGATCCCTCCGCCGACGTGAGCGCGGCGGGAATCGTCAACGAGGCCGCAGAGCGGGACCTGGCGACGATCTTCAAGCGCTACGGCGAGGAGCGGTATGCACGGCAGATCGCGAGAGCGATCGTACGGCGCAGGAAGGAGGAGCCGTTCGAAAGAACAGGCGACCTCGTCGAGACGATCAAGGCCGCCATTCCGGCGCCCGCCCGCTTCGGCGAGGGGCATCCCGCCAAGCGCGTGTTCCAGGCGCTGCGGATCGCGGTCAACGACGAGCTCGGCTCCCTCGAGGCCGCGCTGCCGTCCGCTTTCTCGATGCTGCGGCCCGGCGGCCGGCTTGCGGTGATCAGCTTCCACTCGCTCGAGGACCGAATCGTCAAGCGCTTCATGCGCGATCGCGAGCGTGGCTGCGATTGCCCGCCCGACTTTCCGGTTTGCGTGTGCGGCAAGACGCCGGAGTTGCGCTCGACCTCGCGGAAGGCGATCCGCCCCAGTGCCGCCGAGACCGCGGCCAATCCCAGGTCCTCATCCGGTCGTCTGCGCGTGGGAGTCAAGGTCTAACCCATGGCTGCGTGGGCCGCCGCCAGGGCCGAAGAGACAGTCGCCCCGCCGCGATCGCGACCGCGCGCCGTCAAGCGCGAGCAGCGGGTTACCGGGGGGGTCTTCTGGATCGGGATCGTCGCCACGCTGCTCGCGGGCGTCGTCGCGACCAACGTCGCCGTGCTGCGCCTGAACATGAAGCTCGACCACCTGGGCCGGGAGCGCGCCGACCTGCGCGCTCAGAACGCGCAGCTCTCGTCGCAGTTGTCGAGTGCCGCTTCCGCGCCGCGGATCCAGAAGCTCGCGGCGAAGCGGCTCGGGTGGGTCCAGGCGACCTCGGACCAGACGACCTACTTCAACCTCCACCCATAAAGCCCGTGAGCCGCCTCGTCAACCGGCGGATCAGGCTCTTTCTCGCAGCCCTTGCCCTCGCGTTCGGGGGGCTGCTCGTACGGGCGACCTGGCTGCAGGCGGTGCGGGCCGAGTCGCTGTCGAACCTGGGGCTAACGCAGCACCGGGAATCCGTCACGATCCCTGCCGGCCGCGGGACGATCTTCGACCGCAGCGGCGTCGAGCTCGCGCTCGGCGAGCGCGCAACGACGGTCTACGCCAACCCGATGCAGATCGCGAATCCGCGCCGCGCCGCGGTGGCCGTGGAACGGACGCTCGGACTGAACGCGGACCGGCTCTTCCCGACCCTCGCCGACCGTTCGCACGGCTTTGTCTACGTCGCCCGCCAGGCGGACCCGGCGCAGGCTGCCGCCTTGCAGCGCCTGAAGCTCCCCGGGTTCGGCTTCTATCCCGAGGAGCACCGCAACTATCCGCAGCGATCGGTGGGGGCACAGGTTCTCGGCTTCGTCGGGACCGACGGCAACGGCCTCTCGGGTCTCGAGCTGCAGTTCGACCGCGCACTCGCGGGCCGCGCCGGCAAGGAGACCGTCGTCAAGGATCCGAGCGGCCGGGTCATCGACGTCCAGGGCGAGCTCCCGGAGGTTCCGGGACGCGACGTCTACCTCACGCTCGACCACAGCATCCAGGCGAACGCCGAGGAAGTGCTGCGCGACACGGTCCGCAAGTGGAGCGCCAAGAGCGCGAGTGCCATCGTGCTGGATCCGCGCACCGGCGCGATCCTGGCGATGGCCGTGCAGCCCGGCTACGACGCGAACCGTTTCCCGTCCGTGCCGAGCGACCTGCAGCGAAACAGAACGGTCACGGACACGTACGAGCCCGGCTCGACGTTCAAGCTGATCACGGTCGCGGGCGCGCTCTCGGAGCGGATCGTCGCGCCGACGACGCGCTTCACGCTGCCGTACTCGTTGCACGTGGCCGACCGCGTCATCCACGACGCGGAGCAGCGCGGCACCGTGAACTACTCCGTTGCGCAGATCCTCGCGCACTCGTCGAACATCGGCGCGATCACGCTGGCGCAGATGCTCGGCCGTACCCGTCTGTCCTCCTGGATCACCCGGTTCGGATTCGGGCGCACGACGGGCGTCGACTTCCCCGGCGAGAGCCCGGGGATCGTCCTGCCGCCGGACAAGTGGTCCGGCTCGACGATCGGGAACGTGCCGATCGGGCAGGGGATTGCGGTTACGGCCGTTCAGATGGCGGCCGCCTATGCGGCGATCGCGAACCGGGGCGTCTGGTCGCGGCCGCACCTCGTCGATCACGTCGCCGGGGGAGGACGGCCCTCGCTCAACAGGCGGCGGCTCGTCTCCCCGCGAACGGCAGACCAGCTGATGATGATGCTGAAGGACGTGGTCGCCGAGGGCACTGGACAGTACGCGGCGATGCCCGGCTACCAGGTGGCCGGCAAGACCGGGACCGCGCAGAAGCCCGATTCCCACGGCGGTTACGCGACCGGCCGCTACGTCGCCTCGTTCGTCGGGATCGTGCCTGCTTCCCGGCCGCGGTTCGTCATCCTCGTCGCGGTCGACGAGCCTCGCGGCGCGATCTGGGGCGGCACCGTCGCGGCGCCTGCCTTTCAGCAGATCGCGCGCTTTGATCTGCAGTACCTCGAGGTCCCGCCGGACGCCGCGCCCGGTCAGTAGCCCGGTCGCTCGCGCGTGTACCTCTTAGACGCGGCTTAAGTGCGTGTCCTTGAACGCCGTCGGGTACTTCAGGCCGTAGCCGAGCAGCCGGTCCGCGCCGATGTGCGCGAGCCAGATCAGCGCCACCTTCGTTGCGCCGCCGGAATCGGTGACGACCCCCAAGAGAGCACGACCGCGGCGGCCAGGACAGCCAGCCCCTCCAGCCGGAGCAGCAGGTGCGGAAGGCGGTCCAGCACGGTGCAACCGTAACGCCGTAGGGCGCCCACACTAGACTTGGGCGGCGAAATGCAGCTGGAGCGGCTCATCGCAGCGCTCGCTCCGACCGACGTCGTCGGAGACGGTGCCCTCGAGATCCGCGAGCTGGCGTACGACGCGCGGGAGGTGCCGCGCGACTCCCTGTTCTTCTGCGTCCCGGGCGCGAGGGCGGACGGCCACGACTTCGCCGCCGAGGCCCTCGAGCGGGGAGCGGCCGCGCTCGTGGTCGAGCGCAGGCTCGAGCTCGAAGCTCCGCAGGTGGTCGTGCCGAGCGTGCGTGCCGCGATGCCGCGCGCCGCCGTCGAGTTCTTCGACGATCCGACGGCACGGCTGCCGGTCGTGGCGATCACCGGTACGAACGGCAAGACGACCACCGCGTACCTGCTCTCGTCGATCCTCGCCGCCGCAGGTGAGCAGCCCGGGCTACTCACCAACGTGGAACGGCGCGTCGGGCGCGACGTACGCCAAGTCGGTCTCAACACGCCCGAGTCGATAGATCTTCAGCGCCTCTTCAGCGAGATGCTCGAGCAGGGGAATCGCGCCTGCGTGATGGAGGCGACGTCGATGGCATCCGTCAAGGGACGGCTCGAGGGGACGCGCTTCGCCGTGCTCGTGTTCACCAACCTGACACAGGATCACCTCGACTTCCACGGGACGATGGAGGAGTACTTCGAAGCCAAGCGGCGCCTGTTCGCGCAGGCGGGCCGTGCGGTCGTCAACGTCGGCGACGAGTACGGCGAGCGGCTCGCTGCGGAGATTCGCGATGCGATCACCTTTCGGCCTGAAGAGGGACTCGGTGATCTGGACCTGAAGCTCCTCGGGCGCTTCAACGTCGAGAACGCGCTCGCAGCAGCCGCTGCCGCACGCGCGCTCGGGATCGGCGAGGAGGCGATCAAGCAGGGCATCGAGGCCGTCGACCGCGTCCCGGGACGCTTCGACCGGGTGGACGAGGGGCAACCGTTCACGGTGCTGGTCGACTACGCGCACACGCCCGGCGCACTCGAGACGGCGCTCGAGGCGGCGCGCGAACTCGGGCGCGGGGGGCGCGTGATCTGTGTCTTCGGAGCCGGCGGCGATCGCGACCGGGCGAAGCGGCCGCTGATGGGCCAGGTGGTCGCCGAGCTCGCGGATGTCTCGCTCGTGACGTCGGACAATCCACGCAGCGAGGATCCGGCCACGATCGCCGGCGAGGTCGTCGACGGGCTCGACCTCGAGGTGGAGCTCGACCGGCGGCGCGCCATCGAGCGGGCGCTCGAGTCCGCGCGAGCAGGCGACGTCGTCGTGATCGCGGGCAAGGGCCACGAACAGGGTCAGGAGATCGGCGGGCGCACCCTTCCCTTCGACGACCGCGAGGTGGCGCGCGAGGCGCTGCGCCGCTTAGGGGCGCCGACGTGATCCCGCTCGAGATGAGCCTGCTCGACGGGCTCGGGGACGTCGCGGCGTGCGCGGACAGCTTCACCGGCGTGCAGGTCGACTCGCGGCGCATCGCGCCGGGGGATCTCTTCGTCGCCGTGGGCCGCGGATCGGAGTTCGTGGACGACGCGCTCACACGTGGCGCAGCCGCGACGCTCGTGCCACACGACGCGTTCGCTTCCCTTGCCCGCATTGGGCGAGCCGTGCGCGAGCGCAGCTCGGCGCGCATCGTGGGCATCACGGGCTCGATGGGGAAGACGTCGACGAAGGACATTCTCGCCGCGCTGAGCGCTCCGTCTGCGCGGACGATCGCGGCCGAGGCCAGCTTCAACAACGAGATCGGAGTGCCGCTCACGCTCTGTCGCCTCGAAGAGAACACGGAAGTCTGCGTCCTCGAGTTGGCGATGCGCGGCTTCGGCCAGATCGCCGGGCTCGCCAAGATTGCGCGGCCGCAGATCGGTGTCGTGACGAACGTCGGTCCCGTGCACCTCGAGCTCGTGGAGTCGCTGGACGGCGTCGCGCGGGCAAAGGGTGAGCTGATCGCCGCGCTTCCCGCCGGCGGCACGGCGATCGTGCCCGAGGACTTCCCGGTCTCCCGCGACGACATCGAGGTCGTGCGGATCGGCGCGCCGGAGGCGAGTCACGTCGACGGCCGCACGGTCGTCGGCGGAGTCAGCTTCAACTTCACCGCGCAGCATCAGGTCCAGAACGCGGCGACAGCGCTTGCCGCGCTGGCTGCGCTCGGCCTGCCGCGGCCGGAGTCCGTCGACGTGGATTTCGCCCGCTGGCGCGGGGAGGAGCAGGAGCTCCCCGGCGGAGGCCTCCTCATCAACGACGCCTACAACGCCAACCCCGTCTCCATGCTCGCCGCGCTCGCCTATCTGGCGGAGCGTGCTGGGGACAGGCGACGCGTGGCGATCCTCGGCGACATGGCCGAGCTCGGGCGTACCGGCCCGGACTACCACCGTGAGGTGGGCGCCGCGGCGTCGGAGCTGGGCGTGCACGAGCTCCTCGCCGTCGGAGAGCTCGCCCGCGGGTATCTTGAGGGCGGCGTCACCGGTCACTGGGTCGCAAACGTCCACGACGCGCTGCGTCAGGTGGACGAGCTCGTCCG
>JBGPYI010000119.1:0-6882 GCA_041493175.1 Gaiellaceae bacterium
AGAAGGTGCGGATCGGCGGCGTCGTTCAGCTGGTCGTGCGCGTCAAGGAGGCGACGAAACCGCGCCAGGGTCGCAATCCCGCGACCGGCGAGGAGATCACGATTTCGGCGAAGCCCGCCAGTGTCACGGTTCGCGCGCGGCCGCTGGCGAAGGCGAAGGCGGCGCTACCGTCGGTGCAGAAGGCGCGCAAGAGCCTCTCTTAGAGCGAAGAGCAGACCGACTAGCGAACGACGACGTCGGCAACGGCGTCGTCGATCGCCTGCACTGTCGCTTCGTCGAGCTCGATCCCAGACGCGCCAGCGTTTTCCTCGACCTGCTCGGGCCGCGACGCTCCCACGATCGCCGACGCGACGTTCTCCTCGCGCAGCACCCACGCGAGCGCGAGCTGGGCCATCGTGATCCCGAGCCCTTCCGCGATGGGGACGAGGCGCTGCACCGCCCGCAGCACGTCGTCGTCGCGGAAGCGGTCCATCGACCAGCCCATCTGGTGCGACGCCGCACGGGTGCCGGCCGGTGGTTCCTCGCCGGGCTTGTACTTCCCCGTCAGCGTGCCCTGGGCGAGGGGCGACCAGACGATCTGCGAGATGCCGTTCTCCTTGCAGAGTGGAATGACCTCGCGTCCGGGAACCCGGTGCAGGATCGAGTACTGCGGTTGCGACGAGACGAACTTTTCGATGCGCGGCACCAGCGCGAGCGCTGCGCGGATCTGATCCGCAGTCCACTCGCTGAAGCCGAGGTAGCGAGCCTTGCCCTGCCGCACGACCTCGGTCAGTGCCTCCATCGTCTCCTCGAGCGGCGTCTCCTCGTCGTAGCGGTGGCACTGGTAGAGGTCGACGTAGTCCGTGCGCAGCCGGGCGAGGGAGGCGTCGATCTGCTTGAAGACCTGTTCGCGTGACAGGCCGCGATCGCCGTTCATCGGGAAGTAGAGCTTGGTTGCGAGGATGTACGAGTCTCGCGGCCGCTTGGCGAGCACCTCGCCGAGGAATTTCTCCGCGTCACCGCTCGAGTAGACGTTCGCGGTGTCGATGAAGTTGATGCCGAGCTCGAAGGCCTTGGCGACGCATGCTTCGGCCTGCGCGTTGGAGATGCCACCGCCGAAGGTCAGCCAGGAGCCGAGGCTGACGTCCGAGACATCGAGGTCACTGGAGCCGAGGCGGCGGTAGCGCACAGGGAAGCTCTAGCATCTCCGTCGTGCGCAAGCGGAGGTTGGGACAGGACGGGTTCGAGGTCTCGATGGTCGGCCTGGGCTGCAACAACTTCGGGATGAGGGTCGATCTCGAGGGGACGCGTGCGGTCGTGGACGCAGCCCTCGACGCAGGCGTCACGCTCTTCGACACTGCCGACATCTACGGCGACAAGGGCGGCAGCGAGTCTTTCCTCGGGGAAGTGCTCGAGGGCCGCCGCGACCGGGTCGTACTCGCGACGAAGTTCGGCGGCGACATGGGCGACGGGACCGAGGCGCGCGGCTCGCGCGCGTACATCCACAAGGCGATCGACGCGTCGCTGCAGCGGCTGCGCACCGACGTCGTGGATCTCTACCAGTACCACACGCCCGACAACGTCACGCCCTTCGAGGAAACGTTCGGCGCGCTCGACGAGCTTGTGCGCGCAGGCAAGGTGCGCCACGTGGGCCACTCGAATCTCGACGCAGCACAGATCGAGGAGGTCGACGTGATCTGCCGCGAGCACGGCTTTGCGCGGCCGGTGAGTGCGCAGAACGAGTACTCGCTGCTGCACCGTGAAGCGGAGGAGGAGCTGCTGCCGGCGTGCGAGCGGCTCAGGATCGGCGTGCTGCCGTACTTCCCGCTGGCGAGCGGACTGCTGACCGGGAAGTACCGCCGCGGCGAGCAGCGCCCGGAGGGCACCCGCCTGTCGGAGCGGGAGGAGGTGTTCACCGCCGAGACCTTCGAGCGCCTCGAGGCACTGGAAGAGTTCGCGAAGGAGCGCGGTGTGACGCTGCTGCAGGTCGCGATCGGCGGTCTCCTCGCGCAGCCGGGGATCGCCTCCGTGATCGCCGGCGCGACGAAGCCCGAGCAGGTGCGCGCGAACGTCGAAGCCGCGGAGTGGGAGCCGACGCCCGAAGACCTCGCCGCGCTGAACTCCCTCTAGCTAACTGGCCCTGTCCCTTTGGGGCGCTGTCTTGGGGTCAGACCCAAGACATGTCGCGATGGGGCAAAAGGGCTGCAAACGGTACCTTTAGTGTCGCAAAGGCGGTGTGACTTGGGTGTGCCGGGTTGGTGACGATTGGAGGTCAACTCGCGGATGCTCGGCAGAATCGGCGCGATGAATCGTCCCATCGCCGAACACGACATCCCCGCGGCGGTCGTCGACGTGGGCTGGGTCAACGGGCTCGCGGCGATCCGCTCGCTCGGGCGCGCGGGCATCCGCGTGCTCGCTGTCGATCATCGTCCGAGCGCGCTCGGCTTCCGCTCGCGCTACGCAGAACCGTTCCTCAGCGCCGATCCGCACGCCGACCCGGCCCGATTCGTCGCTTCGATCCGCGCGCTCGGCGAGGTCGTGGTTTTTCCGACTCACGACGAGCACCTGGACCTGATCGCGCAGCACCTCGGCGATCTCCAGGTGCTCGCTCCTTTCCCCGGCTGGGATGTTCTCGAGCGCGTGCAGAGCAAGCGCGCGCAGCTCGAGGAAGCGGAAGCCGCCGGCCTCGACGTCCCGCGCACGATCTACCCCGCCTCGGCCGCGGAGGCACGCGCTGCGGCGGAGGAAGTCGGCCTGCCGGTGCTCCTGAAGCCGGAGCATCCAGTCGGCTTCAAGCAACGCTTCCGCCGACAGGCGTTTCGCTGTGAGACGCTCGACGAGGTCGAAGACGCCTACACGCGCGCTGAGGAGTTCGGACCGATGGTGCAGGAGCTCATTCCCGGCGGCGACGACACGCTCTACTCCGTTGGCAGCTACGTCGCGCGCGACGGCCGGCCGCTCGGCGTCTTCTCCGGCCGGAAGCTGCGGCAAACCCCGCCCGGCATCGGCACCTGTCGCGTCGGTGAGGCCGTCTGGGTGCAGGATGCCGTCGACGCGGCGCTCCGGCTGCTCGAAGGGTTCGGCTACTTCGGTCTGTCGCAGGTCGAGTTCAAACGCGATCCGCGCGACGGCAAGTTCAAGCTGATGGAGATCAATCCGCGTCTCTGGCAATGGCACGGGCTCGCCGCGGCGTGCGGCGTCGACCTGCCGCGGATCGCCTACGCCGACCTCGTCGGAGAGACGCCGGAAAAGGTCTCGATGATCGGGGAGGGCAAGCGCTGGGCGATCACTTTGCTGCCGGGCGAGCGCCCGGCTTTCCAGCGACCGCCGTACGTCGACGCCGTCTTCGCACGTGACGACCCGAAGCCCGCCGCAGTCCACCTCGCGCGCATCGTGCGGAACGCACTCCGATGATTCCCTCCGCGATCGAGCGCCGTGCCCGCTGGGTCCTGGATTCGGTCGGCGCGACCGACGTCGGCTTCGGCGACGACCTGCCGTACAACGCGGACGCCTGGGAGCGAGTCGAGCGTGGGGAGCGTCCCGAGGATGACGACGTCGCCGAAGGCTTCTTCCATCTGGCGCGCGTCGAGGAGAAGAAAGCGGGCCCACGCGATGAGCATGGCCGCTTCCGCGCCGAGTGGTCGTGTCTCGACCCGCTCGACCCGCCGCTCGAGCGGCTACGCCGCAGGCTTGGCGTCGCCGCAGACGGCGGTCCGCGTTTCACAGTCGCGCTGACGCACGATGTCGACGCGCCCTGGCGCTGGACGCGGATCGGCCTGCGGGGTGCGGCTGCGCGGCTGAAGGAGAACGTCCGCCGCGCGCGTCTCGGTCCCGCGGTGCGCGAAGCCACGGGTCTCGCGACGGCGCCGTTGCATCGCGTGCGCGGCACCGACCCGAACTGGCGCTTCGAGCAGATCGTCGCGGAGGAACGCCGCCGCGGCGCGACGGGCTCGACGTTCTACGTGATCGCGAGCCACCACGATCCGCACGACGGAGCCGCGCCCGAGGAATACAGTCGCCTCCGCCCGCGGCTCGTCGAAACGCTGCTCGATGCCGGTGCCGAGATCGGACTGCACGGCAGCTACGCCGCTGCCGACGACCCGGTCCGCCTTGCTGCGGAGAAGCAAAAGCTGGAAGCGCTCGCGGGCCCGATCTCCGGCCACCGCTACCACTACCTCCGCGTGGATCCGCACCGGAACCTTGCGCCGCTCGCCGCCGCCGGCCTGCGCTACGACACTACGCTCGGCTTCCCGGATGCGGTCGGCTTCCGCGCGGGCATCGCGCGCCCGTTCCGACCGTGGAACTTCGAGCGGGACGAGCCGCTCGACCTCGTCGAGGTCCCGCTCGCAGCGATGGACGCGACGCTCGCGGAGGAGCGCTATCTCGGCCTGTCGGCGAGACGCGCAGAGCCCCAGCTCATGAGACTGCTGGACTGGGCCGCGGAACACGGCGGCGCCTTTGCCGTCCTCTGGCACCCGGACCGCTTCGATCCCGTCACCTCCGGCGGCTGGGACAGGCTCTACTCGAGGCTGCTTGACGGAGTCCAGGAGCGTGGCGGCAGCTGTGTCTCGGCCGCCGAGCTCGTGTCGTCCCATTCGACCTGATCGAAGTAGCGCAGCGCCCGGCGCGTCGGCCGCACCTGCGCGCTCAGCTGCGCCAGCTCTTCACGCGAGATCTCGCCGAGCGCGCTCTTGACGCCGAGATACGGGAGGTTCAGGTCCTCCTGGTACACGATCGTCGAAATGCGCGGATTGATCTCGATCACGTGGTCGCCGACGAGCTGGATGTTGAAGAAGTACTCGATGCCGAGCTCGGCGACGATGCGCTGCGCGACTTCCATCAGCCAATGGTCCTGCAGCGTCTCGAAGTACATCGCAAGCCCGGCACGCATCGACTCGCGTGTCTTCGCATGTCCAAGCAGAAGCTGGCCCGAGCGGGCGATTCCGTCCACGGTTCGCTCGCGACCCTGCGCGAGCTCCATCACCAGCAGGTCGGGCCCGCCCTCTTCGGGCAGGAGCTCGACCACGTCCTTGAGGCGCATGGCGAGGTTGCCGGGGCGCTCCTCGATCAGCTGCCTCGCCCGGTCGACGGTCGAGTCGAGGACGCGAAAGCCGCGTGAGCCCGAGCTGAACACCGGCTTGAAGCAGACCGGGCGCTCCGGGTAGCCGAGCTCCTCCGCGGCGAGGGCGAGTGCGCGGCCGCCGCTCACTCTGCGCCAGGCCGGCGCGCGCAGGCCGAGGCGCTCGAGCAGCGCGTAGGTCGCCGCCTTGTCGTTCGCCGTTCGGATCGTGTCCGGCGAGGAGACCATCACCGTCGTACCCATGAAGCGTTCGCGCGCATCCGCGAGCCCTTGCAGATCGTGGGAGGACTGCGGGAGCACCGCGTCGATGTTCTCGCGCCGCACGATGTCGAGCACCGCGTCCCCGAACGCCGGATCGTTTCCGGGCGGGACGACGTAGAAGCGGTCGCAGAAGTGCCGCCCGACCGCCTGCGGAGACATGTCGGTGCCGACGATGCGCACGCCCCGCTCGCCGTTCAGGCGCAGCGCCCGCAAGAGAGCCGCGGTGCCGGGAGCGCCGGAGGCCGTGACGAGGACGGTGATGTCACGCATCGAAGCGGCGATGCTACTGAACGTCGTGTTGGATTCTCAGCGGCTGTCCGCCGAAGCGACGGCTCCGGGGAAGAGAAAGCGGACGCGGTTCCACCGGGCGAGCTCGCAACCGTCTTTGCGGCTGAAGTGGGCGCGGACGAGGTTCCCGCGGAAGCGCCCGGTGACGAGCGCCTCCTGGGGGCCGCCGTAGATCATGGTGCAAGCCATGCCCTTCGGCGTCGGCGCGAACGGCCGCTCGACCCGCACCAGCTTCGTGCAGGCGGCCGCGCGTTTCGGCAGGGTCCCCCCGACCGGTGCGCAGTTGAGCGTGTAGACCTTCTTGCCCGGATGCCCCACGCCGTCGGGCCACACTGTGATGTGCAACGAGGTCGATGCCACGAGGATCGCAGCCAGGACGTTCATCGTCCCAGGATAGGCAAGAGCCGGCGCAGCCGCCGGCGCTCGGCCGGCAGGTAGAAGCCCAGGAGGAACAGCACCAGGGGGAACGCTGCCGTAAGCGCAAGCGCCACAGGGAGCGGCGCGTCGAGCAGCTTCCCCAGCACGGTGAGGCCGACGGCCGCGAACCCGAGGGTCGCGACGCGCCGCCACTGGTAGGACACCGGGAAGACGCGCTGGGCGCGCCAGGCCATGCCGACGAAGAGCAGCGTGTAGGCGACGACCGTCGCGATCGCGGCTCCCATCCGTCCGTAGGACGGGATGAGCGCCAGGTTCAGCGCCACGTTGACGGCGGCGGCGGCGCCGGTCACGAGCCAGTTCGAACGGGTCCGACGGGCCCGGCCGGTGCCGATCTGCACCACGACGTAGGCGCCGAATGCGGCGACGCCGAACGCGAGCGGTGCGACGACGTTCTGTGCCGGATAGAACGGCTTCGTCGTGATCAGCCTCACGATCCAGGGCGCCAGCAGTCCAAGCGCCAGCGCGAGCCAGCAGCAGACGAAGACGACGTACGTCAGCACGAAGCTGTATGTGCGCTGGGCTTCGCGGTCGTCCTCGATCGAGTAGGCGAACGCCGGCCACGCCATCCGGAACGCCGTCAGCAGCAGCACGATCGCGGACGCGATGCGGACACCGATCGAGTAGAGGCCGACCTCGTGCGCGTCCGCGAGCTTGATCAGGAAGAAGCGGTCGCTGAAGTTCGTCAGCCAGAGCGCCACCGCCGAAGGGACGAGCGGCAAGCCGAAGCGGTTCATCGCCCGGTAGAGCGAGCGATCGAACTGGAGGCCGAGCGCGTGCCGGCTGTAGAGCAGAAGCGCCGCGTACACGATCAGCGTGCCGGTGAAGTTTCCGACCAG
>JBGPYI010000058.1:0-10050 GCA_041493175.1 Gaiellaceae bacterium
CCGGAGGTCGCCTACGACCACAAGGCGTCGATGCTCCAGGACGTCGAAGCGCGCCGCCCGACGGAGATCGACTACCTGAACGGGGGCATCGTCCGCTTCGGCGAGGAGCACGGCGTCCCGACGCCGTTGAACCGCGCGATCTGGTCGCTCGTGAAAGGCTTGGAGCAGTCATGGTGAGTCGAGAGGAGATCGACCGCCGCTACCGACTCGTCCGGGAGGCGATGGCGGAGCAGCACCTCGACGCCGTGCTCGTCTGCGGCTCCGAGTACACCGGCTTCGAGGGCGCCGTCACCTACATGTCCGGCTTCGTGATCGTCCACCGTTACGCCTACGTCCTGCTGCCGCGCGAGGGCGACCCTACGATCATCTTCCCCGCCGAGGCGCGTTACGTCGGGGAGCACGGGACGTCATGGATCGAGGATCAGGTCTTCGTGGAGCGGCCCGGCAAGTACATCGGCGAACGGCTGGTCGCGCTGCGCGTAGGCGTGTACGGGCTCGACTACGTGATGGCGGTCCGGGACTTCGAGGTCACGCACCTACGCGTGGAGTTCGTCCCGTTCGACGTCGAGTTCGATCTCGCGCGGGCAGTCAAGAGCGCCGAAGAGATCGACTCCGTGCGCGACTCGGTGCGCATCAACACTGAGGGCTTCTGGGCCTTCCTGGAGGCATACCGGCCGGGCAAGTCGGCGGCGGAAGTGCTCGCTCCTGCCGAGCGGCTCTTCGTCGAGGAGGGCTGCGGGCGACTGACGATGAACATGGTGTTGATCGGGCCGGAGTTTGCGATGGCACGGGAGCACACGATTCTCGGCGACTTCTGCATCCCGTCGCTCGAGATCGCCGGACCGGGCGGCCACTGGGTCGAGGTGTCGCGCGCGCTCGGGGAGCCCAATGCGGAAGTCAGCCGGATGCTGGAGGCCTACGAGGAGTACTTCGAGGCGGCAAAGTCGGCTCTCCGTCCCGGCGCGACCGCTCACGACGTGCACCGCGCGGTCTCGCGGGGCTTCACCGACCGTGGCTACCGCCTCGGCCATGTGACGGGGCACTCGATCGGCATGACGATGATCGAGCATCCGAAGATCGGCGAAGGCGTCGAGACGGAGCTCCGCGAGAACATGGTCTTCTCGATGCATCCGCACGTCATTGCGGACAACGGCGTGGACTGCCTCTACATGCAGGACACGTGGCTCGTCACCGCGGACGGCGGCGAGCCACTCGCGGGACTGCCGATGCGGATCTTCCGCGCCGGCGAGTCCCGCGCTTAGAGCGAGCCTATTTGCCGGCGTTCTGACTGACGAAGTCGGCGACCGCCTGGATCTGGGCGCCGTTGAGCATTCCCTCAAACGACACCATCGTGCCCTGGCCGTTTGCGAGGGCGCTAACGATCGCAGCTTTCGACGGCTGCTGCTCATCGAGGTTGGGGCCGACCGTGCCTCGCGCGCCGGCCGCGGCGAGCGTGTGGCAATTCGCGCAACCGGCCTCCTTGAAGATTGCCTTGCCGTCGCTCGCGGTCAGCAGCCGTGGAACGCCCGCCCGGCGAAGCGACGTCAGAGCGTTCTGAAACTCCTGGGTTCCGTCGTAGTAGCTTCCCAGGAACTCGCTCTGGAGGCTTTCATACGCCTCTCCTTTGCGAATCGCGTCAGTAAGCAATCCGAGTTGACTGCCGGCGCGCGACAAGTCTCTCGTCGCTACGAGCACGAGATCTCTCGCTTTGACGAGCCGGGGATGACACGGCCGGTTGTCGTGCGCCGCCTCACGCAACAGCCTGGCCGTTGCTACCAACGGCGGCGCTCCCCTCGCGAGCGCGTCGACATTCCCATGGCCTGCGTCAACTGCCAAGACGGCCGTATCGAGCGCGGCAAGACGCAGCGACATGGCATGTGTGAAGGTCGAATCCGAGCAGGACTTGGCGACTGAAGACTTGTTACCGCCGGCAGTACCCCCGCAGCCTGCACATGCTGCGAGTCCGACGATCAGCCAAGCGACAACCAGAAATCTTGGCATCCCAGCATCTGAGCATAAGCGAACAGCGCTAGCCCACCTCGGCGTGGATGCGGCCGCTCGACTTCCTGAGCCGGCCGCCGTCGCGACTCGCGCGCACCGCCATGATCTCGGCCAGGATCGAGAGCGCCGTCTCCGCCGGGGTGTGCGCGCCGATGTCGAGGCCGGCAGGGCCGCTGATCCGCTCGAGCGCAGACTCGTCGACTCCCGCTTCGAGCAGCCGCTCGCGACGGCGTTCCTGATTCAGTCGGGAGCCGAGCGCGCCGACGTAGAAGGCATCGGTCGCGAGCGCGCCCACGAGCATGGGGACGTCGAACTTGTCGTCGTGCGTGAGGACGACGATCGCGGTCGCGTGGTCTGGTTGCACCTGCGCGAGCGTCTCCTCGGGCCAGGCGACGAGGACCTCGTCGGCGTTGGGAAGACGCTCGGGCGTGGCGAACCGGCCGCGCGCATCGGCGACGACGGTGTGCCAGCCGATTCCGCGGGCCGCAGCGCACAGCGCATCCGCAGTGTCGACCGCGCCGTACACGAGGAGGCGCGGCGGCGGACCGAACGTGTCCGCGAAGACGCGCCGGCCTTCGAGCTCGACCACTCGGCTATGGCCTGCTCGGATCAGCTCGTCGGCAACGGGATCATCACCGTGGCGCACGAGCCGTGACGTCCCTTCCTCGAGATCAGTGAGGACTACGGCCCGACGCTCCTCTCGAACGATCTCGCCGAGCTGCTCGAGCAGCTCTGGCGCCGGCTCATCGACCCAGACGTCGATTTCACCGCCGCAGGGGAGGCCGACGCTGAGCGCGAGGTCATCCGAGATGCCGTAGGTGAGCAGCCGAGGCTCGCCACCGGCCAGCACTTCCCGCGCAGCCTCGACGACTTCGTTCTCGACACAGCCGCCGGAGACCGAGCCGGCGAGCTCTCCCTGCTCCGACACGATCAGCTTGGAGCCGATCGGCCGGGGGGCGGAGCGGCGGGTCGCGACGACCTGCGCCATCGCGACGCGATCGCCGCGCGAGCGCCAGCGTTCGAGCTCCGAAAGGATCTCCCTCACCGGTGAATCGTAGCGCCGGGGCTCGAGCGAAGAACTATCGACGAAGAACTAGTGGCTGCAGCGGCCGTCGGCATCGCTTGCGATGCCGACCTTGAGGACGGGCGGGCTCTGCCCGCGCGTCCGCTCTACGGCGCCCCCGACTGGGTGTCCCTCGAAGCGGCAGTCAGTGGGCGCAGCGGCAAATCGTCTCGCCGAGCTCCGAGCGCTCCAGCTTCAGGCCGCAGCGTGCGCAAAGCGGCGGGGCGATCCGGGCCCGGACGAGCAGCGCTCGCATGAGACTGGCCCAGAGAACCATGTAGGGGAGGAGAAGCTGGCTCGTCATGCCTCCGGTTATCGGCGCAGAGGCCGCCCGGGTTTAGCGCACGATCACGAGCTGGGTCATGCGGGCGGGATGCAGGGAGCAGAAGAGGCGGTAGGTCCCGCGGCGGGTGAACCGGTACGTGAAGGTGCGGTTCCGCATGCTCGGAGACGCGAACCCCACCGGGCCGCTCGCGAGCGTGACGTCGTGCTCGACGCCGCCGAGGAAGCGCCAGGTGAAGCTCGCCCCGCGTTGCAGTGAGACCCGTTGGGCGCCGAAAGCGTAGTCGCCGACCCACGTGCTGCGGATGTCGCGGCGGAGCGGCCCCGCGGGACGCTTGAGCAGCTCCACGCTGACGCGTTCTGCCGTGGAAGGCGCCGGCACCGTGGAGGAGTACGCAGCGCAGGACGAAGCGGGTCCGGGCGCGAGGTAGAGAATCATGATTCCCATCACGCGCATGTGAGGACGCGAGTTGTCGTACGTCGCTGTGAGACGAACGGTGTCACCCGCGCGCACGGGCCTTCCCGCCGGATCCGCGAAACCGGTCATGTGCATCGGCCCCGGCTCGTGCAGGACAGGTCGCGGCTCCGTGAGCCCCCAGGTCGGATACGAGGTGAACAGCGACCCACAGCTCGTGTTGCTGACGTCCACCGAGATGCCGCCGCCGTGCAGGTGGCCTCCGGCAGCGACGAAGCGGCCGCTTTCCGGCATCCGGAAGTCGGCAGTGCGCGAGACGGTCGCACCGGGCTTTCCCGTTCCGGCCACGTTGAAGACGGGGTCGGCGCGGCAGTTCTTGACGTCGAGCCACACAGGTTTCACGGCGTCGAGAGGCTCGCCGGTGACGTAGCGCACCGTGTAACGGATCCGTACCACCATCGTCTGCGCGTGGTGGTTCATCAGCATGTAGAGAAGACCCCAGGTGTCCTGGCCGCGGTTGGGGTAGCCGTAGCCCTCCGGTAGCGACAGAGCGAAATGCTCTTCGCCCTCGGCATAGAACCGCTCTGCCCGAAGGTTCGAAGCGTTGCCCGAGTAGTCCTCGATGCTCGAGCATGTGTAGTCGGGCACACCCACCTTTGCGAAGACCACGTGATGCAGCATCACGTCCTGCATCGGGACCGGGTTCCCGAGGACGTCGACGACCTCCGCACTCATGCCGACGACGTACCCGTCGACCTTCGGCGAGGGCGCGAGGCGAACCCCTCGTGCCACCTCGAAGGCGGTCACCGTGATCGGTGACGTCTCCAGAACGACGGTCTCGGTGCTCGCCGCCGCTCGACCTGGAAGGACGAGCGCGGCCAGGCCGGCCACGAGCAGCAGGCGCGGGGCTAGGCGCATCCGAACGAATCTACCACCCGTAGGTGCCGGGTAGAATGGCCCCGTGGGCTGGCTGATGATCGCCCTGCTGGTTGGCACCGTTGCCGCCGTCATCGGCGCGGAATGGCCGCGGCTTTCCGGCCGGTTCGGAAACGAGGCGCGGCATCGCCGCGAGCGGATGCAGCGCAAGAGCCAGCTCAAGCTGCTCCGGACGGAGACCGAGGAGTTCGCGGCGAGCGTCGAGCGCGACCTCAACGAACTGCCGACGATCGAAGAAACCGACCGGAAGCGCTAGCGCAAGACGAAGGTCGCTCGCACCGTCCGGGTGTTGGGGAGGATGCGGGCGACGTTCTCCATGTTCTTCGTCTCCTGATAGTCGGAGACGGTGAAGCTCAGTGCATGTCGGCCGCGCGCAATGCCGGCCAGAGGCAGGCGTGCAACGCCGGACGCATAGGAGACCGCTACGAAATCGCCGTCGATCCGAGCCTGGAACGACTGCGGGTCGACTCCTGAGCCGCCGTCGCTGACGGCCAGCTCGAGGAACCGCGTTCGGACGCCGAGCACTCGCACCGACGGGGGCTGGACGTCGCCCTGCCAGAACCGGAAGCGGAACGCGCCGGATCGTGCACCGCGCGGCGTGTCGAAGACGACGTCGTACACGCCGGGACCGGGGAGGGCCACGCCGGCGACGAGCCTGTGACGCCCGTAGCCGGTGCGGTACGGATTCTGGTCGAACGGAAGGGCTGTGTAGCCCGCGAGCCGGTTCTCGTCGCCGTCGCGGACGACGCGCGGCTCGACTCCAACACCGCGGTCGCGCGCGATCACAGCCACGCCGAAGTTCGCGATCGGGCGCCGGATGCGGACGCGGTACACGATCTCGGGACCGCTGAGATGCACAGGGAAGCCAGCGTGGCCGGAGACGATGTCCGGATAGCGATACGAGGACACGCGGGCCGCGCCGCGCGAGGTGTCCGCGGCGTACTCGCCGGGACGCACGAGCGCGACCTGTCGATCGAGTCGAAGCCGCGGCCGCTCCACTCGGAACCAGAAGGGAATCCTGCGTCGGGTGCCGTCACGCGAGAGGATCACGAAGCCGGTCACCTCACCTTCGCGGGCGTTGCGAGGGACGACTGCCTGCACCGGGAGGAGGCCGGGCACGGTCGCTTGAGCCGGAAGCGAGAGCGTCGCACCGGCGCTGCTCAAGGCGACGTTCCAGACTCCTGCGCCCCCGCCCGCATCCGCCAGGCCGACTGTGTGCTGCGCAGTCGCGCCCGGCCTGAGCAACCCAAACGAGAGGTTGGTGGGGCTCGCGAACACGAGCGGCTGATCGGCTCGGACGAGATCAATTCGGCCGCCTCCTTCGCGCAATGGGTTGACCTCGGCCGTGCCACCGTTGTGAACGGGAACACCGGTGAGCACGAGCGCAGACTTGATCTGGGCCGGCGTCCACGTCGGGTGACGTTGGCGAAGCAGCGCAGCCGCACCGGCGACGTGCGGCGCGGACATGCTCGTCCCACTGCTCTCGACGAAGCCGCCGCCGGGCGCGGCCGATTCCACACTCTCGCCCGGTGCGGTGACGTCGGGCTTGAAGGTGAGCGAGTAGGGCGTCGGCCCGGCCGAGGAGAAATCCGCAACGTTGTCCACATCAGGGCTGCCGTGGCCGCCGCTTGAAGCCGCGACAGAAATCGCCTTCGCGGCGTTCGCCGGCGACGTGATCGACCCGAAGCCGAAGTCGCTGAAGTCGTTGCCGGCCGAGACTGCCGACACGACACCGGCATCGGCGGCGGCGTTCAGCGCCTTTGCGACCGGATCTCGGCTCGGGTCGATCTCCGACTCGCCGAGCGAGAGGTTGATGACGTCCATGCCGTCGCGCACTGCGGCCTCGATCGCGGCGGCGAGCTCCGGTGAGTTGCCGTTCGCACCGAACTCACTCGGGATGCCGAGTGCCTTGTAGTTGCCGAGGTACGCGCGCGGCGCGATGCCGGAGAGCCGGAAGCCGGCCCGGGTGGATGTGTTGTTGTTCCCCGCCGCTATTCCGGCGACGTGGATGCCGTGGTCGGAGAGGTCGGGGTCGAACGGCAGTTTGGCGTTCGCATATGTCGGCGTCGCAGGAGCAAACGCCCGAGCGACGATCACCTTCGGCGTCGTGTACGCGGTCTGACCCTTCGGAAAGCCCGGTGGATACGCGTATCCGGCCGGCGCGAAGAACGGGTGCGTCTGGTCGATTCCGTCGTCGACGATCGCGATCTTCACTCCTTGCCCGGCGGTCGCCAGCGTCGGGCCCCACACGGTCGGCGCGCCGATGAGCTGCGGCGTCACGTCGAGCAATGTGTGGTAGCCGATGGTCGGCCACACCCGTGCGCCCGGCACTCGTGAGAGCCTGGCGAGCTGCGAGCGCGGGACGACGACAGCGAAGCCGTTGAGCACGACACCAAAGCGCCAGCGCACCCGAGCCCTGGGAATCCTCGTGCGGATCCGAGCCTGTAGTACACGCTGCGCGGAGTCGAGCCGCCGCAAGTAGTCGCGGCTCGCCGGCGACTTCAGCAGCAGCCGGTTCGGCCGGACGAAGGAGGAGAACGCAAGCGTCTCGTGCCGGGCGAACGCCTCGGCGAGCGGCGGCGCCTTCAACGTTACGAGCACTTCGACGTTCCCCGCGCGAGCCGCAGGAACGAGCGCGAGCGCGAGCAATCCGCAGATCAGGAGACCCCGTGTCAGGCCGAAATCGTACTGGCCGAATCGGGTCGGCCTTCGGCCACGACTCGATTCGGGATCTCTTTGGTGATTGGAGAGAGCTCCGGCGGGCAAAGCCCTTCTCCGCCGCGGCAGTTAGCGAGTCAAGAGCCTGGCTACACTGTCGCTCTGCGCGGATGTGGCGGAATTGGTAGACGCGCACGGTTCAGGTCCGTGTGGGGGCAACCCCGTGGAGGTTCAAGTCCTCTCATCCGCATAGCCAGATCAGGCGAAGCTGGTGCGTAATCCGTGACACGAGTCGAGGTACTGCCTTCACGGTGTCGCGGTTGACGTTCCGGTCGCGCTGTGAGTGAATAGCCACCGATCCCACTACTGAATCTGGAGGGCGGAAATGGCCGGGCTAGACATCAAGACACTGGACACCCCCGACGAGACGCGTCAGTTCGTCGATAAGGGCCGCGCTGATGTCGTCGACCTCGATGGCACAAGCGTCCTCAAGGGCACGTTCGAGCCGGGCTGGAAATGGTCTGAGCACGTGAAGCCAATCGCTCAAACCGACAGCTGTCAGGCGCCGCATCTCCTCTACGTGCTATCGGGCCGGATGAAGATTGTGATGGAGGATGGGACGGAGGGCGAGATCGGCCCGGGCGATGCCGCTCACATCGCGCCGGGACACGATGCGTGGACGGTGGGTGACGAGGCGTGTGTGGCTGTTGACTTCGGCGGCTCGTCGAACTACGCGAAGAGGCAGTAAGCCGCAAGTCGCTCTTATCCGCATTCGCCTCCGGCGGAGGGTCGCAGTAACATCGGAGCCTCGATGCTGCGTCGGGGATTGGGGGTAGCGGCCGTCCTGCTCGTCTTCGCCGCGCCTGCGCGGGCCGGGACACTGGGGCTCGCCGAGGTGCGCTCCGCAGACGGGACATTGATCGGAAAGGCCGCTACAGGGGCCTACGCCTACCCGGCGGACGGGTCGATTCTCAGGATCGGCGCATCACGGGCGACGGCGGCGCGCGTCGAGTTGCGCGACGTATCGATGTTCAACGGCCGGATCACCGTCCGCCGGCTGGTGGTGCCCTCCCGCGGGCTCGAGGGCGCCAGGATCGAGGGCCTTGTCGTGGACGGAACGGGCTATGTCGTCGGCCCGAACGCCATCATTCCCCTCGACGGCGGCAGCTACATCGTGGCGCTACAGGAGGCGGTCTCGCCCGGCAGGACGGGCTCCGGCCTCGTGGGCCTACGCGCGTTCGTCTCGGACCCTTCCCTAGGCCTGGCGCCCGGAACGCAGCTGCTCGTCGGGCTCGCTCGCGCGGCGCGTCCGGATTCCTCGACCAGCCGTGCCGCGGCTGTGCTCGGTCTCCCTCAGCTTCCCGCCGCGCAGGCGTCGATGGCCGGCGTTCCGACGTTTCTCGAGCCCGACATCCTGCCGCCGACCAACACGCTGGGCGGCCAAGCGGTCGCGCTCGCCTATCGCTACCTCGGCGTCCCGTACGTCTGGGCTGGCGAGTCGCCGACCGGTTTCGACTGCTCCGGCCTGACGATGTACGTCTACGGACAGCTCGGGATCAAGCTCGGCCACTACACCGGCTTCCAGTACGACGCCGGACTCCGCGTCCCGCGCGACCAGCTGCAGGCCGGTGACCTCGTCTTCTTTCACGCGAACTCCGCCGGTGTGCCAGGGCACGAGGGGATGTACGTCGGGAACGGATCGTTCATCCATGCCCCGCACACGGGTGATGTCGTGAAGATCTCGAGCCTCTTCGAAACCCAGTACGCGCTTGCCTACGTCGGCGCGGTCCGGCCCTATGCCGCCGGCGCCTCGCCGTCGTCGCTCTCGACGTGGACCTCGGTGTCCGGGTAGAGCACCCGCCAGACCCGGAGGTAAATCTCGAGCTCCTCGCGTGCCAAGGAGCCGGCAGGCAAGTCGACTTCGAGCTGGGCAGGCCCGGCCACGATCGCCGTCTGGCCCAGACTCCGCAGGAAGTTCGCCAGACGGTCCGTGTAGCCCGGGTCGTTGAGGCGAAGCTGCATGGGCCGCCACCCCGAGCGTCCCACGCAACCATCCCATCGGGATCACCCGGCGGAGTGACACCTCGTCACTCTCTCGGGTGAACTTCACCCGACAGCGAGTCGAGCACCTCCGACGCGTGTCCGGCTGGCTTGATGCCCATCATCGCGCGGGTGACGTTGCCCTTGGGATCAATGACGAAGGTCGAGCGGTTGATGCCCATGTACTTCTTGCCGGCAAAGTTCTTTTCGCCCCAGACGCCGTAGCGCTCGGCGACCGCGTGGTCCGGGTCGGCGAGGAGCGGGAACGGGAGCTCGAACTTCGTCTTGAACTTGCCGTGGGAGGCGACGTCGTCCGGGCTGACACCGAGAACTTCCGCATTGCGGTCGCGGAAAACGTCGTAAGCGTCGCGGAACTCGCAGGCCTCGGTCGTGCAGCCTGGCGTGTCGTCCTTCGGGTAGAAGTACAGAACAACCGCACGGCCACGGAGGTCCGAGAGCTTGACGGTCTCGCCGGTGTCGCTCTGGAGCTCGAAGTCGGGGGCGGGCTTGCCTTCCTCGATCACGGCAGATCCTCTCTGTAGGGTGCGCTCGCGATGCTAACGGTGCATCATGCGCTGGCATTCCTCGTGATCGGTGTCTGTCTGATCGCCGCCGTGCTCGCGCTCGTGGCGTATCGCAGGCGAGGGGTCGGAGG
>JBGPYI010000163.1:0-5667 GCA_041493175.1 Gaiellaceae bacterium
AGCGCTTCGCTCTCGGTCCCGCAGTCCGAGCAGCTAGTCAGGTGCGGGAGGTAGCCGGACAGCTAGAGCAGCTTGAGCTGGAAGGAGAGCGCGAGCGGGTCCAGCGACGAGCGGGTGGAGAGCGGTTCCAGGTCGTCGAGAAGGTCGAGAAAACGTGTCAGCGCCTGAAACGCGCGCGGGTTCGCCTCCTGTTCCGTGAAAAGGCGCAGCATGGCCTCGGCGCCGAGCAGGCCGACGCCGAGCCGGTACTGCTGTTCGCGCGTCTCGTGGTGCGAACGGACGAGCTCGACTCCCGTGACCGTCTGCAGCTCACCCGAGCCCTGGTGCAGCATCAGCTCGACGTGCGAGAGCGGCTCGAGCCGCGCGCCGAACCGCGACTTCGTCTTGCGGATCCCCTTCGCGACCGCGCCGATGCGGCCGCGATCGAGCGTGTAGATGTGCAGCACGCGATCGGCTTCGCCGAACCGGAACGAGCGCAGCACGACCGCCTCGGTCTTGTAGGAGCGCCCGGCCATGGCCCGGCCAGTCTAGTCCCGGGGGTGGAAGGAACCTTTGCGGGCCTTTCTTCGTTAGCACGAATATGGGCACGATTCGCGTCTACTCCACACGCTGGTGCGGTTACTGCGTCCGCGCAAAGGCGCTGCTCGAGAGCAGGGGCATCGAGTACGAGGAGATCTCGCTCGATGACGACCCGGCCTTCAGGCAGAAGCTCTTCGATCTCACCGGCGGCTGGACGGTTCCGCAGATCCTGATCGACGGCCGGCCGATCGGCGGCTACACGGAGCTGTGGCGCCTCGACCGCGAGGGCCGTCCGGAGGACGACCTGGCCGCCTGACGTTCTAAGCGCTGGCAGCTCGGGCAATACCACGTGCCCCGACCCGCGGTGCGGATCTTGTCGATCGGGGTACCGCAGCGTTGACAGGGGCGCCCTTCGCGGCCGTAGACGCGGAAGCGGTCCTGCATGCGGCCACGGTCGCCGTCCGGCGTCGAGTAGTCGCGCAGGCTCGCGCCTTGGCGCTTGACTCCGGCTTTCAGCGCGCCCTTGATCGAGCGCGTCAGCCGGGCGAGCTCGTCTTCGTCGAGCGTCCCGGCAGGGCGAAGTGGGTGGACCTGTGCTCGCCAGAGCGCCTCGTCGACGTAGATGTTCCCCAGACCCGCAACCGTTCGCTGATCGAGGAGCGCAGCCTTGATCGGTGCGCGGCGGCCTTCGAGTTGCGTTGCAAGGCGGCGCGCAGTGAACGTGCGCTCGAGCGGCTCGACGCCGAGTCGCTCTTCGAGGTACGGCTCGAGCTCGCCGGCCTCGAGCAGCTGCCACGTGCCGAAACGGCGGACGTCGCGATACGCGACGTCCGATCCGTCGTCTAGTTTGACAACAGCGCGTCGATGCGGATCGTCGGCCAGCATTCCCTTCGCCGCGTGCCGCAGACTCCCCGTCATCCGGAGGTGAATCAGAAGAGCCCGCCCTGACTCGAACCGAACAATCAGATACTTGCCACGGCGTTCGAGCGCTGACACTCGTTCGCCTTCGAGCTCGGCGGCGACGGCGCCGGGCTCGAAGGGCCGCACGAGTCGCGGATCGCCGATCTCGACGCGGTTGAACCGCCGGCCGACGAGGTGCGGCTCGAGCTTCAGTCGGATCGTCTCGACCTCGGGCAGCTCGGGCACTAGGCGATCGTCTCGATCACGATCGGCCGTGCAGGCGGAGCTTCGTCGCCGAGCTCGTACGCGGGGAGCACCTCGGCCTCGGCCTGCTGCGCCGCCGCGCCGTCGCGGGCGTGCACCTCGGCCAGAACGTCACCGACCGCGACCGCGTCGCCGCGCTTCTTGAGACAGCGGATGCCGACGGCGTGGTCGATGGTGTCGTCCTTCGTCTGACGTCCCGCACCGAGGCGGAGAGCGGCCATGCCGACGTCGATCGCGCCGAGAGAGCGCACGTACCCGTCCGCGGGAGCGAGCACCTCGCGTATGACGGGCGCCGTGGGGAGCGCCGCTTCACGCGGGTCTCCACCCTGCGCCGCGATCCAGCGCTCGTACCGCGCGAGTGCCGTGCCGTCCTTGACCGCGGCCGCCGCGCGGGCGCGTCCCTCTTCCTCTCCGATCTCCAGATCGGAGAGCGCGAGCAGGTGAGCGCTTGCGCCGAGCACGAGCTCCGTGAAGTCGGGCGGCCCGTTCCCTTGCAGCGTCGCGATCGTCTCGCGGATCTCGAGCGCGTTGCCGACCGCATGCCCGAGCGGCTGGTCCATGTCTGTGAGCACACACACGACTTCGCGGCCCGCGTGGCGGCCGAGCTCGAGCATCATCCGTGCGAGCTCGCGTGCGTCTTCGATCGTCTTCATGAACGCACCGTCGCCGACCTTGACGTCGAGGACGATCGCATCGGCTCCGGCCGCGATCTTCTTCGACATGATGCTGGCGGCGATCAGCGAGACGTTGTCGACCGTCGCGGTCACGTCACGCAGCCCGTACAGCAGCTTGTCCGCAGGGACGAGGTTCGCGCTCTGGCCGATGATGGCGAGGCCAACCTCTCGCACCTGCTGCAGGAACTCGTCTGTCGTCAGCTCGACGCGAAAACCCGGGATGGATTCCAGCTTGTCGAGCGTACCGCCCGTGTGGCCGAGCCCGCGGCCGCTCATCTTGCCGAACGGCACATCGCACGCCGCCACGATTGGGCCGACTGCGAGCGACGTCTTGTCCCCCACCCCGCCGGTCGAGTGCTTGTCGACCACCTTGCGGCCGAGCGCAGGGCCGAGCTCGATCGTCTCGCCGCTCGAGATCATCGCGTCCGTCAGCGCGAAGGTCTCCTCTCCGTTCAGACCTCGGAAGTACACGGCCATGCAGAACGCGGCCATCTGATAGTCCGGGACCTCGCCGCGCGCATACGCGAGCACGAGCTCCGACAGCTCGTCGCTCGAGAGTCGCTCGCCGTCGCGCTTGCGGCGGATCAGCTCGGTGGCATGGATCACGCGGGGACGGTCAGTGCTCGACGATCGGCTGGCCGGGGGTTCCGCGGGAGGGGGACTTCCCTCCGAGCCAGGCGTTCACTGTCGCCCCGACATCTGCGAACTCCCCCTGGTGGATCCGTCCTGCAGCGTTCTTGCCCTCGACGTAGGCAATCAGCATCGCGTGCTCGCGCGAGTGGTCCGTGGACGGCGTCGTCGGATCGCACCCGTGATCCGAGGTGAGGATCAGCAGGTCCTGCGGGCGCAGCGCGTCGAGCAGATCGGGCAGCCGGCGATCGAAGTCCTGCAGGCAACGGTGGAAGTTCTCGGGGTCGTTGCGGTGTCCCCAGAGCATGTCCGTCTCGACGAGATTCGTGAAGATCAGCCCATCGTCGAGCTCGCGCAGGAGCTTCTCTGTCTGCGTGATGCCGTCGACGTTCGACTTCGTCGGATGCGATTCGTCGATGTCCTGTCCCGCGAAGATGTCGCCGATCTTGCCGACCCCGTACACCTTCATGCCGCCTTCACGCACGAGCGTGAGGTAGTTCGGGCGCCTCGGCTCGAGCGAGAAGTCGTGACGGTTGGGCGTGCGCTCGTAGTTGCCGGGCTCGCCGACGAACGGCCGTGCGATCACACGGCCCACCGCGTACTTGCCGGTCAAGATCTCTCGCGCGCTACGCGAAGCGGCGTACAACTCCTCCAGCAGAATCGTCTCTTCATGCGCTGCGATCTGGAAGACCGAGTCGGCCGACGTGTAGACGATCCACTTGCCCGTTCGCTGGTGTTCCTCGCCGAGCTCCTGGATGATCTCCGTCCCCGACGCGGGCTTGTTTCCGAGCACCCCGCGCCCGGTCTTGTGCATGAACGGATCGATCACGTCGTGCGGGAAGCCGTGCGGGTACGTCGGCAGCGGCTGCGGCGTAACGACTCCCATCAGCTCCCAGTGCCCGATGGTCGTGTCCTTGCCCTTGGAGCGTTCGATCAGGCGCCCGGCTACCGCGGGTGCGCCCGCCTGCGGCGGGCAGCCTTCCAACGGCTCGACGTTGCCGAGGCCGAGTGCCTCCAGGTTCGGCAGGTCGAGGCCTCGCACGGCGCGCGCAACATTCCCGAGGGTGTCCGAGCCCTCGTCGCCGTACTCGGCGGCGTCCGGAAGCTCGCCGGCACCCACGGCATCGAGCACGATGACACACGCCCTCGGCATGCGGCTATTCTAGGTCGGCCATGATGGACGCCCTCGGACTGCTAGGCATGCTCGTCTTCGGCGCCTGCGTGATCGCGCTGGCGGCCGGAGTGACGGGGCTCGTGGTGAGGTTCTCGCCCTCGAAGAAGCCGAGCTAGACGGCAGAGAGCGGGAGGACGTCCTCGAGCGGCTGGTAGTCCAGGCCGTGTGCATCGGCGACGGCCTCGTAGGTGACCTTTCCTTCCACGACGTAGACGCCGCGCGCCAGAGCCGGGTCGCGGGCGACGGCTTCCGCCAGCCCGTGGTCGACGATCGCCTCGACGTACGGGAGCGTTGCGTTCGTCAGCGCTTTGGTGGACGTGATCGGCACGGCGCCGGGCATGTTCGCAACGCAGTAGTGCGTGACTCCCTCGACGGTGTAGACCGGTTCGCTGTGCGTCGTCGGTCGCGACGTCTCCGCACATCCGCCCTGGTCGATCGCAACGTCGGCAAGCACCGCGCCTTTCTTCATCCCGGCGACCATCTCCCGGGTGATCAGTCGCGGCGCGAGCGCACCGGGAATCAGCACTGCGCCGATCACCACGTCCGCCTCGCGCACGGACTCCTCGATCTGGAGGCTCGACGACATCACGAGGCTGACCCGGCCCGACAGGATCTCCTCGAGATGGCGCATCCGGTCGATCGAGCGCTCGAGGATCGTCACGTTCGCGCCGAGCCCGATCGCAATCACCGCGGCGTTGTAGCCGACGATGCCTCCGCCGATCACGACGACACGGCCCGGTGCAACTCCGGGCACGCCTCCGAGCAGCAGCCCTCGACCGCCCAGCGGCTTCTCGAGAAAGTAGGCGCCGGCCTGGGCAGCGAGGCGGCCGGCGATTTCGCTCATCGGTGCGAGTAGCGGCAGAGCGCCCGAGTCTGTCTCGACGGTCTCGTAGGCGACAGCGGTGATGCCGCTCTCGAGCAGCGCGCGTGTCAACGCTGCGTCGGCTGCGATGTGCAGGTAGGTAAACAGCACGAGCCCTTCCCGCAGGCGGCCGTACTCCGGCGCGATCGGCTCCTTGACCTTCAGCAGCAGCTCGGCTTCGCCCCAGACCGCGTCGACGGGCGCGATGCGCGCCCCGGCAGCCTCGTAGGCGACATTGGTGAAGGAGCTTCCATCTCCCGCACCACTTTCGACGATGACGTCGTGTCCGCGCTGGGCGAGCTCGCGCGCGCCCGCGGGCGTGAGCGCGACGCGGTACTCGTCGGTCTTGATCTCCTTGGCGACGCCGATCTTCAAGGGGCGTCACCCTACCTGTGGGGCCGGTTCACGACACGAGAGGACGGCACGTACGGCTTCGCCGCGGTCGCGAGCGGCGCGGAATCGGTTTGCCGTCACCGGCTACCTCGCCCTCGGACGACGAGGGGCGTCCGAGGGTGAGCGTACGTCTCAGTCCGTCAGCCGACGACATTCGTCGCCGTCGCGCTCGCCGTGTTTGCTTTCAGCGTCAGCGTAGGCACGAAGAACGGGTACGAGAACGACAGCAGGGTTCCGCTCGGACCCGCCAG